>NZ_JAGQBM010000039.1:0-27471 GCF_024345635.1 Cyanobium sp. Lug-B | reverse complement strand
CGGCGATCGCGGCCGGCACACCGGCGAGCGTCTGCGCCGCCCGCTTCCACCACGCCCTGGTGACGGCCCTGGCCGGGACCGCCGCCATCGCCGCGGCGGCCCTGCCGACCAGCGCACCGACCCCCGCCGAGGGGGTGCCCGTGGCCCTGGCCGGGGGGTGCTTCCAGAACCGGCTGCTGCTGGAGGGGGTGATCGGCGCCCTGCGGGCCCGGGGGTTGCGGCCGTTCTGGCCGGAGCTCGTGCCCTGCAATGACGGCGGGCTGGCCCTCGGCCAGCTCTGGGCGGCGGCGGGGCCGTGGGCAGATCCGGCCGGCGGGCCTACAACCAGGGGGAGAGACCACGCGCCGTGATCCGCCCATGTGCCTGGCCGTGCCCGCTCGCATCCTCTCGATCCGGATCCAGCCGCCGGCGGGCGATTCCGGAGCGGCGGGGCCCAAAGCCGTCGCCGCCGCAGACGATGACGGCCTCTGGCGCATGGCCGAGGTGGATTTCGGAGGCGTGCGCCAGCAGGTGAGCCTGGCCTGCCTGCCTGAGGCGGCCGTGGGCGATCGGGTGCTGGTGCATGTGGGCCTGGCCCTCAGCCTCGTCGAGGACGACCCCGCATGACCATCACCGTCGATGGCAACGAGGCCGTGGCTCTGGTGGCCTACCGCCTCAACGAGGCCATCGCCATCTATCCGATCACCCCCGCCTCGCCGATGGGCGAGTGGGCCGACGCCTGGAACACCGAAGGCCGCCCCAACCTCTGGGGCACGGTGCCGGCGGTGGTGGAGCTGCAGAGCGAGGCCGGCGCCGCCGGCACCGTCCACGGGGCCCTGCAGGCGGGGGTGCTGACCACTACCTTCACGGCCTCCCAGGGGCTGCTGCTGATGGTGCCCAACCTCTACAAGCTGGCCGGCGAGCTCACCCCGGCCGTGCTGCACGTGGCGGCCCGTTCCCTGGCGGCCCAGGGGCTCTCGATCTTCGGCGACCACAGCGATGTGATGGCCTGCCGCGGCACGGGCTGCGTCATCCTCTGCTCGGCGTCGGTGCAGGAGGCCGGCGACTTCGCCGCCATCGCCACCCGGGCCAGCCTGCTGGGGCGGCTGCCGTTCCTGCACATGTTCGACGGCTTCCGCACCTCCCACGAGATCCAGAAGATCGAGCCGATCGCCGACGACGTGCTCCATGCCCTGATGCCGATGGAGGCGGTGGCGGCCCACCGCCACCTGGCCCTCTCCCCCGACCACCCGGTGCTGCGGGGCACGGCCCAGAACCCGGACGTCTACTTCCAGGCGCGCGAGTCGGTGAACCGCTTCTACGACGCCCTCCCCGGCCACCTGGTGGAGGCGATGGACCGGTTCGCCCGCCTCACCGGCCGCCAGTACGGCCCCTACGAGTACGTGGGCGCCGCCGATGCCGAGCGGGTGGTGGTGCTGATGGGCTCCGGCTGTGAGACCGCCGAGGAGACCGCCTTGGCCCTGAACGCCGCCGGCGAACGGGTGGGGGTGCTCAAGGTGCGCCTGTTCCGGCCCTTCGTGGCGGAGCTGTTTGCCGCCGCCCTGCCGCCCACGGTGCGATCCCTGGCCGTGCTCGATCGCTGCAAGGAGCCGGGGGCCGGCGGCGAACCCCTCTACCTCGATGCGGTGGCCGCCCTCAGCGAGGCGTGGCGCCCCTGCCACGGCGATGGCCCCCTGCCGCGGGTGGTGGGCGGCCGCTACGGCCTCTCCTCCAAGGAGTTCACCCCGGCGATGGTCAAGGCGGTGTTCGACAACCTCCTGCTGCCGCAGCCCCGCAACCACTTCACGGTCGGCATCGACGACGACGTCACCCACCGCTCCCTGCCCGTCGCCGCGGACTTCCATGTCGATGGGCCCGAGCAGGTGCGGGCCGTGTTCTACGGGCTGGGCTCGGACGGCACCGTGGGGGGCAACAAGGCCACGATCAAGATCATCGGGGAGCAGACCGATCTGTTCGCCCAGGCCTATTTCGTCTACGACTCCAAGAAATCGGGGTCGGTCACGGTGTCGCACCTGCGCTTCGGCCCTCGGCCGATCCGCGCCCCTTACCTGATCGAGCGGCCCACCCTGGTGGCCTGCCACCAGTGGGATTTCGTCGACCGCTTCGACCTGCTGGCGGGCCTGGACGCCGGTGGGGTGCTGCTGCTCAACAGCCCCTTCCCGATCGGGGAGAGCTGGCGGCGGATGCCGGCCTCGCTGCGCTGCGGTATCCGCGAGCGGGGGCTGACGGTGTGGCTGATCAACGCCTACCGGGTGGCCCGGGAGGCGGGCATGGGGAACCACATCAACACGGTGATGCAGGCCTGCTTCTTCGCCGTCAGCGGCGTGTTGCCCAGGGAGGACGCCATCGAGCAGATCCGCGACTCCCTCCGCAAGACCTACGGCCGCAAGGGGGAGGCGGTGGTGGCCATGAACCTGCGTGCCCTCGACGCCAGCCTCGAGCATCTGCAGCTCCTCGACTGGCGCCGCCTGCCGGCGGAGGACGACCTGCCGGTCCCGGCCCCTGTGGCCGACCGGCTCGCCGAGGCGCCGCTGTTCGTGCGGGAGGTGATCGGGCCCCTGCTGGAGCGGCGCGGCGATGCCCTGCCCGTCAGCGCCCTGCCCTGCGACGGCACCTGGCCCACGGGCACGGCCCAGTGGGAGAAGCGCAACATCGCCGAGACCGTGCCGGTGTGGGAGAGCGACCTCTGCGTGCAGTGCGGCAAGTGCGTCATGGTGTGCCCCCATGCGGTGATCCGGGCCAAGGCGGTGGCGCCGGACGCCCTGGCGGGAGCCCCGGAGGGCTTCCGCCAGGCTCCGGCCCGTGATCCCGACCTGGCGGGCCGCAGCTTCACGATCCAGGTGGCCGTGGAGGACTGCACCGGCTGCGCCCTGTGTGTGGAGGTCTGCCCGGCCCGGGACCGCACCGAGCCGAAGCGCAAGGCGATCAACATGGCCCCCCAGCGCCCCCTGCGGGAGGCCGGCCGCGGCCACTGGGACTACTTCCTGGGGCTGCCCGAGATGGCCCGCGGCGACCTCAACCTGCACAGGATCGGCCAGCAGCAGCTGCAGGAACCCCTGTTCGAGTTCTCCGGCGCCTGCGGCGGCTGCGGCGAGACGCCCTACCTCAAGCTGGCCAGCCAGCTGTTCGGCGATCGGATGCTGGTGGCCAACGCCACGGGCTGCTCCTCCATCTACGGCGGCAACCTGCCCACCACCCCCTGGAGCACCAACGCCGAGGGGCGCGGCCCGGCCTGGAGCAATTCCCTGTTTGAGGACAACGCCGAGTTCGGCCTGGGCATGCGCGTGGCGATCGACCAGCAGCGCCAGATGGCCCTCGAGCTGATGGAGCGCCTGGGGCCGGCGCCGGAGCGGGCCGACCCCCCGCTCCCCGGGGCCCTGGTGGCGGCGATCCGCGACGCCGACCAGCACGACGAGGCCGGCATCGTCGCCCAGCGGCAGCGGGTGGAGGAGCTCAAGCGCCTGCTGCACGCCATGGCACCGGAGGCCGCCGAGGCCGCCCGCCTGCTGGATCTGGCCGATGCTCTGGTGAAGAAGAGCGTCTGGCTGGTGGGGGGCGACGGCTGGGCCTACGACATCGGCTTCGGCGGCCTCGACCACGTGCTCGCCAGCGGCCGGGACGTCAACGCCCTGGTGCTCGACACCGAGGTGTACTCCAACACCGGCGGCCAGATGTCGAAGGCCACCCCCCGGGCGGCGGTGGCCAAGTACGCCGCCGGCGGCAAGGCCGCCCCCAAGAAGGATCTCGGCCTGATGATGATGAGCTACGGCACGGTCTACGTGGCCAGCGTGGCCATGGGGGCCCGCGACGAGCACACGGTGCGGGCGTTCCTGGAGGCGGAGAGCTATCCGGGGCCGTCGCTGATCCTGGCCTACTCCCACTGCATCGCCCACGGCATCGACATGGCCCGGGGCATGGAGCAGCAGAAGGCGGCGGTGGACTCCGGCCGCTGGCTGCTCTACCGCTACGACCCGCGCCGCACCGAACGGGGCGAGCACCCGCTGCAGATCGACAGCCGGGGCCAGCGCCGGCCCCTGGCCGAAGCCATGGCCACCGAGAACCGCTTCCGGATGCTCTCCTTCAGCCAGCCGGAGCGGGCCCGGGCCCTGGCGCGCCAGGCCGAGCTGGAGGTGGCCCGGCGCTGGGCCACGTATCAGGCCCTCGCCGGCACCCCGGCCCCATCGCCGACCGAGGCACCGGCATGACCCGCCCCGATCTGTCCGTCACCTACCTGGGCCTGGAGCTGCGCAGTCCCCTGGTGGTGGGTGCCGCGGCCCCCCTCAGCGAGGACATCGACCAGCTGCTGCGGCTGGAGGAGGCCGGCGCCGCGGCCGTGGTGCTGCATTCGCTGTTCGAGGAGCAGATCGAGCGCGACCAGCTGGAGCTGCACCGGGTGACCCTGCAGGGCGCCGACAGCTACGGCGAGGCGCTCAGCTACTTCCCTGAGCCCTCGATCTTCCACGTGGGCCACGACCTCTACCTGCGCCACCTGGAGCAGGCCCGTTCCCGCCTGTCGGTGCCGGTGATCGCCAGCCTCAACGGCGCCCACCCCGGCCAGTGGGTGCAGGTGGCGCGGCGCATGGAGGCGGCCGGCGCCAGCGCCCTGGAGCTGAACATCTATTCGGTCCCCACCGATCCGGATCTCTCCAGCGCGGCGATCGAGAACCAGGTGCTGGAGATCGTCGCCGAGGTGCGCGCCGAGGTGACCCTGCCCCTGGCGGTGAAGCTCAGCCCCTTCTTCACCAACTTCGGGGCCATGGCCAAGCGGCTGGCCGCCGTCGGTGCCGATGGCCTGGTGTTGTTCAACCGCTTTTACCAGCCCGACATCGACATCGAGGAACTGGAGGTGCGGCCCAACCTGCTGCTGTCCACCCCCCACGACCTGCGGCTGCCCCTGCGCTGGATCGCCCTGCTGCACGGCCGCCACCCGGTGGATCTGGCGGCCACCGGTGGTGTGCACCGCGGCACCGATGTGGTGCGGCTGCTGATGGCCGGCGCCGCCATCACCCAGGTGGTGGCCGCCCTGCTGCGCCACGGTCCGGGCCGGCTGGCGGGGCTGGAGGAGGAGCTGGCCCAGTGGCTGCTGGAGCATGAGCACGCCACGGCCCGGGAGCTGATCGGCTGCATGAGCCAGCAGCGCTGCCCCGATCCCAGCGAGTACGAGCGCTCCCAGTACATGCGCGCCGTCCAGACCTTCCTGCCCGCCGATGCCGCGGCGGCGCCGGGGCCCTGGTGAGTGCGCCGCTGGCGGCGACGGCGGAGGTGGCCGCCGTGCGGGAGCTGGCGGCCGAGCTGGCCGCGATCACCACCCGCCCCTGGACACTGATGGAGGTGTGCGGCGGCCAGACCCACGCCATCGTGCGCTGGGGGCTCGACCAGTTGCTGCCGCCCGGGTTGCGGCTGATCCACGGCCCCGGTTGCCCGGTCTGTGTGACGCCGGCCGCCACGATCGATGCCGCCCGGGCCCTGGCCCGCCGGCCCGAGGTGATCCTGTGCTCCTACGGCGACATGCTGCGGGTGCCGGGCAGCGCCGCCGACGGCGGGCCGGGGGATCTGCTGGGGGTGCGGGCCGAAGGGGGCGACGTGCGCCTGCTCACCTCCCCGTTGGAGGCCCTGGCCCTGGCCCGGCGCCATCCGGAGCGCCAGGTGGTGTTCCTGGCGGTGGGGTTCGAGACCACGGCCCCGGCCACGGCCCTGCTGGTGCGCCAGGCGACGGCCGCCGGGGCGGCCAACCTTTCCCTGCTGGCGGCCCACGTGCGGGTGCCCCCCGCCATGGCGGCGATCCTCACGGCCGAGGGCAACCAGGTGCAGGGCTTCCTGGCAGCGGGGCACGTCTGCGCCGTGATGGGCACCGCGGAACTGGAGGACCTGGCGGATCGGCACCGGGTGCCGGTGGTGGTGAGTGGCTTCGAGCCCCTGGATCTGATGCGGGGGCTGGTGGCCTGCGTGCGCCAGCTGGAGCGCGGCGAGGCCCGGGTGGCCAATGCCTACGGCCGGGTGGTGCGCCAGCAGGGCAATCCGGCCGCCCGGGCCCTGCTGGAATCGGTGTTTGAGCCGGTGGACCGGATCTGGCGGGGCTTCGGCGTGATCCCGGGGGGCGGCCTGGAGCTGAGGGCGCCCTTCCGCGGTCTGGAGGCCGGGGCCCGCTTCGCCGATCTGCCCGGTGGGCCCGAGGCCGGCGTGGAGCCGGGGGCCGCGGTGGGGGCCGAGGGGGTCTGCATCAGCGGTCGCATCCTGCAGGGGCGCGCCCGGCCCATGGACTGCCCGGCCTTCGGGACCACCTGCACGCCGGAACATCCCCTGGGGGCGCCGATGGTGTCCTCGGAGGGGGCCTGCGCGGCCTACCACCGCTACGGCCGCCGTGGCTGAGCCGGCCCCGCCCGCCACCCCCCGCATCCAGCTGGCCCACGGCGGCGGCGGCACCCTGATGCAGCAGCTGATCGACGCCGAACTGCGCCGCCTCTACGCCGACCCCGACCAGGTGCTGCACGATGCCGCCCGCCTGTCCCTGCCCCACGGCCGGCTCGCCTTCACCACCGACAGCTACGTGGTGCAGCCCCTGGAGTTCGAGGGGGGCGACATCGGCAGCCTGGCGGTGACGGGCACCGCCAACGACCTGGCGATGGCAGGCGCGAAGCCTTTGGTGCTGAGCCTGGGTCTGATCCTTGAGGAGGGGCTGGAGCTGGCGTTGCTGCGCCGGATCGTTTCCTCGATTGTGGAGGCGTCCCGGCGTTGCGGGGTGACCATCGTCACCGGCGACACCAAGGTGGTGGAGCGGGGCAAGGGGGACGGGGCCTTCCTCAACACCAGCGGCATCGGCCTGCTGGAGGTGGACGCGCCGATCGATCCGCTGGCGATCACCCCCGGTGACCAGCTGCTGGTGAGCGGGGATCTGGGCCGCCACGGGGTGGCGATCCTGGCCGCCCGCCATGGCCTGGACCTGCAGCCCCCCCTGGCCACGGACTGCATGCCCCTGTGGCCCGCGGTGGAGGCCCTGCTGGGAGCGGGGGTGCGGCTCCACTGCCTGCGGGACCTCACCCGCGGCGGCCTGGCCAGCGCCCTGCAGGAACTGGCGGCCCCCAACGGCCTGGAGCTGCAGATCGAGGAGGAGCGCATCCCAGTGGCGGAGCCGGTGCGGCGCACCTGTGAGCTGCTGGGCTTCGACCCGCTGCACCTGGCCAACGAGGGCCGCTTCCTGGCGGTGGTGCCCGAGGCCGATCGGCAGCGGGCCCTGGAGGTGCTGGCGCCGGCCGGCGGGGCCTGGATCGGCCGGGTGGCGGCGGCAGGACCCGGAGCCGGCGGCCGCCGGGGCCGGGTGCTGCTGCGGACCCCCTACGGCAGCGAGCGGGTGCTGGTGCCCCTCAGCGGGGAACTGCTGCCACGGATCTGCTGAAGCCTCGCGGCGCCTGCCCAGCCTGCCGCCAGCGTTTGTCGAGGGCATCCACCAGGATCACCAGCAGCGGAGCCAGGGCCATCGGCCCCAGCCAGGCCATCGGGAAGGGTCGCATCCCGAACACCGCCGCCACCGGAGCCAGCAGCACCAGGGCACTGGCCAGCAGCGGCTCGCTGATCAGCCCCAGCCAGAGCATCGGATTGGGGATGGCGAGCATGGCCCAGGCGGGACGACGTTCGCTGCGGCAGGCCAGCAGGGTGCCCATCTGGCCGGCCACGATCAGACAGAAGGTGACGGTGGTGGCCTGCTGCTGGATCGCCACCACGCCGGCGTCGGCCGTGTGGTGCAGCAGCTGGGGGGCCAGGAGCCGCAGCTGGCTCCAGCCCACGCCGTTGGCCTGCCAGGTCAGCAGATAGCCCGCCATGGCCACCAGGCCCTCCACCAGCCCCAGCACCAGATAGGCGCGCACCATCACGGCCCGGTTGAGCAGGGGCAGGCCCCTGGGGCGCGGGGGCAGGCGCATCACCCCCGCCTCGGGTGGATCGGCCCCCAGGCCCAGGGCCGGCAACAGGTCGGTGCCCAGGTCGACGGCCAGGATCTGCAGCACCGTCAGGGCGGCGGGAATGCCGGCGATCACCATCGCCAGGAAGGGCAGCACCTCCGGCACGTTCGAGGCCAGCACGTAGGTGATGAAGCGGCCGATGTTGGTCACCACCGACCGGCCGTAGCGGACAGCCTCCACGATCGTGGCGAAGTTGTCGTCGAGCAGGACGATGTCGGCGGCTTCACGGGCCACATCCGTGCCGCTGATCCCCATCGCCAGCCCCACATCGGCGGCGCGCAGGGCCGGCGCGTCGTTGACGCCATCGCCGGTGACGGCCACCACCTCGCCGAGGGCGCGGTAGGCCTGCACCAGCCGCAGTTTCTGCTCCGGTGCCATGCGGGCGAACACCAGCCGGCGGCGGTACTTGAGCAGCTGGCGCAGCTGCACGTCGCTGATCTGGGCCAGGGAGGAGCCCTCGATCACCCGCACCGGGTCGGCGCTCGCCTGCTGCTGCGCCGTCGACCGGCCCGGGGACCCGGGGGGATCGAGCAGACCGATCTGCTGGGCGATCGCCTGGGCCGTGAGGCCGTAGTCGCCGGTGACCATCGTCACCTTGATGCCGGCTTCGCGGCACCGGCGGATCGCCTCGGGCACCTCCGGCCGCGGTGGGTCGTAGAGACCCAGCAGGCCGAGGAACATCTGGCCGCTCTCCAGGGCCTCCGCCGGAGCGTCGCCGCAGGCCCCGTCGCCGCGGCGGAGCGCCACGGCGATGACGCGGAAGCCCCTGGCGGCCAGCCCATCGTTGGCGGCCACCACCTGCTGGCGCAGCTCGGCGGGCAAGGGGGCGTCGCCGCTGGAGGACAGCCAGCTGGTGCAGTGCGCCAGCACTTCCAGGGGGGCCCCCTTGGTGATCAACAGGACCCCCCCCGTGACGATCGGCAGATCGTCGTCAAGGTCGCTCCAGTCCACCAGCACGGTCATGCGGCGGCGCAGGGAATCGAAGGGAATCTCCCGGCGCCGTGGATGCCGGCCCGGCAGCGCCTCCGGCATCAGCCCGGCTTCCGCGGCGGCCACCAGCATCGCTGTTTCGGTGGGATCCCCCACCCCCAGCCGCGGCTGGGCGGCGCCACCAGCCCCAGCCACCGCCACCTCGAGGCGGGCGTTGGAGCACAGGGAGGCGGCGCGCAACAGCAGCCGCTCCAGCCCCCCGGCGGGCAACGGCAGCCAGGTGCTCTCCACCGCCATGCGGTTGCCGGTGAGCGTGCCCGTCTTGTCGGAGCAGATCACACTCACCGAGCCGAGGGCCTCCACCGCCGAGAGGCGGCGAACCAGGGCCTGGCGGCTCGCCATGCGCTGCACCGCCATGGCCAGGGCCAGGGTGACGGTGGGCAGCAGCCCTTCGGGCACGTTGGCCACGATGATCCCCGTGGCGAACACCACGCTCTCCAGCGGGGCCATCCCGACCAGGAGGACGCTGAGGCCGAACGCGACCACCCCCATGGTCACGGCGATGGTGCAGATCGTCTGCACGATCCGGCTCACCTGCAGCTCCAGGGTGCTGGCGCCGCGCGTGGTGCCGGCCGCCAGCCGGGCCACCTGCCCGAATTCCGTCTCAGCGCCCGTGGCATAGACGAACGCCTCCCCCCGTCCCGAGGCCACGGTGCTGCCGGCCATCACCAGGTTGGCCTGCTCACCGGTGCTGACCTTCGCCTGCCGCTGGCTGCCTTCGATGGCCCCGCTCCGGCGCGCCACCGGCAGGGATTCGCCGGTGAGCACCGACAGATCCAGATAGAGCCCATGGGCCTCGCTCAGCCGACAGTCGGCCGGTACCCGATCCCCCTCCTCGAGCCGGACACGGTCTCCCGCCACCAGCGCCTCCGCCGCCAGAAAGCCCAGCTGCCCGTCGCGCCACACCTGCACCTGGCTGGGCAGGGCGCGGGTGAGCGCCGCCAGGGTGCGCTCCGCCTGGAACTCCTGCCAGAAGGAGAAGACGCCGTTGATCAGCACCACCGCCCAGATGGCCCAGCCCAGCTGGGGGGTGCCGGCGGCGAAGGCCAGGCCTCCAGCGATCCACAGCAGCAGGGCCATGAAGTGGACCATCTGGTCCAGGAAGCGCAGGGCCAGGGGCCGGCGCCTGGCGGGCGGGAGGCGGTTGGGGCCGAAATGGGCCAGGCGCCGTTCGGCCTCTGCGCTGCCGAGGCCCTCCGGTGTGGTCTGCAGGGCCTGGTGGACGCCTTCCAGCGGCAGGGACCAGATCGGCTGGGAGGCGGCGAGCAGCACGGACCGGCAGCGGGGGCCACCTTCAGCATGGCCAGCCCGGGGTTGGCCGAAGCGGCGTCGCTAGCGTCAAAGGCTCCGTGGATGCCGCCACCGATGCCGCCTCCCCTGCGCCCGTCGAGGCTCCGGTCGGTGCGGCGCCGTGCCCTGGCCCTGGCGGCCCTCATCCTGGCTGCCGTTCCCGGGTTGGCGGCCATGCCAGAGGGGGCGGCCATGCCAGCGGGGGCGGCGGAGGTCGGCACCCTCTGGAGGCTGCGGGACGGCGCCGGCACCGTCTTCATCGCCGGCTCCCTGCACCAGCTGCGCCGCGACCGGGCCGGGCTCCCTGCGTCCTACGGCCTGGCCTACGGGGAGGCGGAGCGGCTGGCCATGGAGCTCGACATGGACGCCCTCAGCCCGGCGGCCCTGGCCGGTGAGCTGGTGGCGCGGGCCATTGATCCCGACGGCCGCTCCCTGCGCGATGGCCTGCCGCCGGCCACCTGGCGGACCCTGCAGCCGCGCCTGGCGGGCCTGGGCCTGCCCGAGGCGGCGATCGATCGTTTCGAGCCCTGGGCCCTGGCCCTGCTGCTCGCCTCCGCTGCGTTCCTGCAGCAGGGCTACAGCCCCGGCAGCGGGGTGGAGGGCCAGCTCCAGGCCAGGGCCGCCGCCGACCGTAAACCCATCGACGGCCTGGAGACCCCGGCCGAGCAGTTCGAGCTGTTCGACGGGCTGCCCCGGACCGACCAGGTGCAACTGCTGGAGGTGACCCTGAAGGAGCTGGACGGCCTCGGCCCCCGGCTGGACGCCCTCGAGGGGGCCTGGCGGGCCGGTGACCTGCCCCGTCTCGAGGCCCTGCTGCTCGACGACTACCGCCAGCGTCCCGATCTCCTCGAGCGGCTGGTGGTCCGGCGCAACATGGCCTGGGTGGCTCCGGTGCGGGGGTTCCTGCGGCGCCCCAACGACACCCTGGTGGTGGTGGGGCTGATGCACCTGCTGGGGGACCGGGGGCTGATCGCCCTGCTGAGGCGGCAGGGGCTGAAGCCGGAGCGCTTCGTGGATGGGGGGTGGCGACCGGAGCCCTAGGCCTGTTCGGCCTGGCGGCCATGGCCGCCGCCCAGACTGAGCTCCCATCCCTTGACGATCCGGTAGAGGGTGGGCACCAGGAACAGGGTGAGGACGGTCGCCACCAGCAGCCCGAAGAACACCACTGTGCCGATGCTGATGCGGCTGGCCGACCCGGCGCCGGTGGCGAACAGCAGGGGCAGGAAGCCCGCCAGGGAGGAGAAGGCGGTGAGCAGGATCGGCCGCAGACGGGCGACGGCGGCGCCGTGGACGGCCTCATCGAGGGGCATCCCCTCCGCCAGCCGCTGGTTGGCGAATTCGACGATCAGGATGGCGTTCTTCGCCGCCAGGGCCACCAGCACCAGGAGGCCCATCTGGCCGTAGACGTCCAGGGGCAGGCCCCGCAGGGCCAGACCCAGCACCCCGCCGAGCACCCCCATCGGCACCGTCGCCAGGATGATGAAGGGATCGGCGAAGTTCTCGTAGAGGCCGGCCAGGACCAGGAGCATCACCAGCACCGCCAGGGCGAACACCTGCAGATTGCCGCCTCCGGACCTGGCCTCCTCCCGGGCCAGACCCGCCCATTCCAGGTCGGTGGCCGTGCTGGCCCGGTCGCGCTGCAGCTGCTCCAGCAGGGCGATGGCCTGGCCGCTGCTCACCCCCGGGCCCGGCTGGGCCCGGATGCTGATCGAGCGCACCAGGCGGGTGTGGTTGATCGTCGTGGGGCCGGTGCCGGCTTCCACCTGCACGATCTGGGCCAGGGGGATCAGCTGGCCGGTGCGGTTGCGCACCTGCAGGGCCAGCACGTCATCGGCATCCCGCCGGGCCTCGCCCTCGAGCTGGACGATCACCTTGCGCACCTGGTCGCCTTCGAAGCTGTCGTTGACGTAGTCGCTGCCGAAGCTGGCCCCGAGCACGCTCACCAGTTCATCGAGATCGACCTGGAGCGAGGCCATGCGCAGCCGGTCGGGGATGAGCCGCAGCAGGGGGGCGTCGGCACTGAAGCGGGTGCCCACCTGCTCGAAGGCGCCCGTCTGCCGGGCCGCGGCGATGAAGGCCTCCGCCTCCTGCTGGAACTCGCCGAGGCTGAGGCGGCCGCCGCTGGTGTCGAGCAGGTCGAACTCCAGGCCGCTCTCACTGCTGAAGCCCCGCACGGTGGGGGATTCGCTGACGATCACCGTGGCATCGCTGATCCTCTGGCGCAGGCGCCGGTTCAGCCGTTCGGCCACCGCGGCGGCGCTCTGGTCGGCCCCGGGGCGCTCCTCGATCGGCTTGAGCCGCAGAAAGAAGATCCCCTTGTTGGGGGAACTGTCGCCGAAGGAGCGGCCGGCATAGAAGTTGGCGAAGCGGATCAGGGGCTCCTGGTCCATCACCTCCCGCACCTGCTCCATCACCTGCTGGGTGCGGGGCAGGGCGATGCCGTCCTGGAGCAGCACCACACCCCGCAGCTGGCCGCTGTCCTCCTGGGGGATGAAGGCCTTGGGCCGCTGCTCGAACGCCAGGCCCGTCAGCAGCAGACCGACCAGCAGGCCGGCCACCACGCGACGCCGCCAGCCCAGAACGCGGCTGAGCAGTCGGTCGTAGGGGCGCTCCAGACGCTCGAGGGCCCGGCGGGGCGGATCGATCCAGCGCAGCAGCCAGGCCGGCTCCCGGCGATCGGCATGGAGCAGCCGGCTGGCGGCCACCGGGGTGAAGGTGAGGGCGTTGAAGGTGGAGAACACGATCGTGCCGCCGATCGTCAGGGCGATGGGGGCGTAGAGACGGCCCAGGCTGCCCCCCAGGGTGAGCACCGGCAGGAACACCACGATCAGTACCAGGGAGGTGGCGATCACGGCGCCCCCCAGTTCCGCCATGGCTTCGCGGGCGGCCTCCAGGGGCGGGCGACCGTTCTCCAGACGGCGGCCGATGTCCTCGCTGACCACGATGGCGTCGTCCACCACCAGTCCGCTGGCCAGCACCATGCCGAACAGGGTGAGGGTGTTGATCGAATCGCCACTGAGCCGGAGCACGGCCAGTGAACCGATCAGGGCCACCGGCACCGCCGAGGCGCTGATCAGGGCCAGGCGGCTGTTCCCCAGCCCCAGCAGCAGCACCAGGAACACCAGCAGCACCGCCTCCCGCAGGCTCGCCGTGGTCCGGTCGATGCTGGTGCGGATCGAGGCCGCCTCGTCGACGATCACCTGGAGATCCACCCCCGGCGGAAAGCGGGGCCCCAGCTCCTTGAGGGCCTGGTCAATGCCCTGGCTCACCTCCAGGGCGTTGCTGCCGTCCCGCTGGAAGATCCCCACGGCCACCGCCGTCTTGCCGCCCAGGTCGGTGGCGATCGATTCGTAGTTCTCGCTGCCCAGGCTGACCCGGCCCACATCCTTCAGCAGGGTGACGCCCCCGTTGGCGCTGCGGTCGACCACCAGGGACTCGAACTCCTGGGCGGTGCGCAGCCGTCCCTCCATGCGCAGCGGCAGGGTGACGAGCTGGTCGTCGGGGGAGGGGGCCACCCCGGCCTGGCCGAGGGCGGCCAGCACGTTCTGCTCTTCGAGGGCATCACGCACCTCGCTGATGGTCAGATTGCGCTCCTCCAGGCGCAGCGGATCCAGCCACAGCCGGAAGGCGAGCGAACTGCCTCCGAACAGCCGCACCTCGCCGACGCCGGGCACCCGCTGCAGCCGGTCGCGGATCACCTGGTCTACCCAGCCGCTCAGGAAGGTGTCGTCGTAACGGTCCCGGCTGGCACTGAAGCTCAGCACCATCAGCAGGTCATCGGAGGTGCGCCGCACCTGCACCCCGAAGCGCGCCACCTGGGCGGGCAGCTGGCGGCTCACCACCGCCGCCTCGTTCTGGGTGTTGATCTGGTTGATCTCGGGGTTGCCGCCCTCGAAGCCGAGGGAGATGCTGCTGCCGTTGGCCGAGCTGGTGGAACGGATCGAATCCAGCCGCTCCAGGCCGTTGAACTGTTTCTCCAGCAGCGTGGTCACCCCCTGCTCGACCACCTCCGGACTGGCGCCCGGGTAGCTGGCGCTCACCGACACCCGCCCCGGGGCGATCGGAGGCAGGTTCTCGACCTTGAGGCCGGGCAGGCTGATCAGGCCGCCGAGGAGCACCAGCAGGCTCAGCACCAGCGTCAGCACGGGCCGGCGCAGGAAGGGGTCGGAGATCGACTTCACGGAAACGCCTGGGTGGGCACCGACCCTGATCGCCGACTGATCCTGGCAGGAGCGGGGGGCGCCCCGCGATCAGCGCAGGTCGCGCTTCAGAACGGCATAGAGGTAGTCCGGCGACTTGTAGCGGCTCGGCAGGCAGATGTGCAGTTGCTCCAGCCGGCTCCAGCAGACCGTGCGCTGGATCGCCTCCATCGTCCGGCCCTCCTTGAGCAGCAGCCGCATCGCCTTGCAGTACAGGGAGTATTTCGCCTCAAGCTCGCCGATCGTGGGGGGCTGACCCTGGACCTGGGGCATGGCGGAAGGGGGCACCCGGGTTTTGCAGGGGTGCCCGGCCACTCTACGAGCTGGCCAGTATCCCCTCGACGCCTGGGGTCCGGGCCGGAGGGCCATGGCCGAGGGTGGCGGCCTGGTCATCGCTGAGCCGCCCGGCCGCATGCAGCACGGCGGTGATGCGGGCGATGTCAAGCACGGCATGGCAGCGGTAGCCCGCCCGGGTGAGCCGCTGGCGGGCGCTGGTGTCGGCCCGGCCGCCGTGGTCGATGAACACCACCACGTCCTCCACCTCCAGGCCGGAGCTTTCCAGCTTGGCGATTCCCTCGAGCACGCTGGTGCCGGTGATCAGGATGTCGTCCACCACCACCACCCGGTCGCCCTCCTCGAAATCGCCTTCGATCAGGCGGCGGGCCCCGTGGGCCTTCACCTCCTTGCGGGGGTAGAGCAGGGGCTTGTGCAGCTGCAGCGACAGCCCGGTGGCGGTGGGCAGGGAGCCGTAGGGGATGCCGGCGATGCGGTCGAAGACCAGTTCGCCGAGCTGGCCGGCGTAGGCATGCAGCACCCGGTGGAAGAGGTTGGGATCGGAAATGATCTGGCGCAGGTCCACGTAGTAGTTGAAGACGGCGCCGGAGGCCTGCACGTAGTCGCCGAACAGCAGGCAGCCGATGTCGAACAGATCGAGGATCAGGCTGGCCATGGGGTCGCCGGAGCCCTCGCCGTCCGCCCCGGCCCCGGCCCCGGTCCCGGCGCTGCCGTCCGGGCGACGCTCCGGCAGCCACAGGCTGCAGGTCTCGCCCTGGTCCGGTGCCCGCCCCTCCAGCCAGCGGTCACGGCGCTCACTGATCCGCTGCTTGAGGGCGGCGGCGCGAACGGCGATGTCGTCCTCCACCAGCAGGTTCTGGGGCAGGGGCATCAGCAGCCCGTCGGCGGCCGGACTCAACCCGGCCTCCAGCAGAGCGTCGAGGCGATCCTCCTCGCCCCAGAGGCTGCGCAGGATCAGGAACCGTTCCGGGGCCTCCTGGCGCACCCGGGCCAGGATCGCCGGGTCACTGGTGCCCACCTCCAGCAGCAGCTGGTCGGGGGTGGCCCAGAGCTGGCATTCCCGCACGATGCGCAGGTAGAGGGGATCGCTCTCGTCGGGGTGGTGCTGCAGCACCCGGGCGGCGGCGTTGGAACTGTGGCAGGTGATCACCACCGCCTTGTCGGGATACAGCAGGAACGGCGCGGCGATGTCCTGGCCGGCCAGGGGGGAGAGGGTGACGCCATCGGCGCCGAGTTCACGGAACAGGTAGTGGGCCAGCGCCGAAGAGCTGTTCAGGTCCCCGTGCTTGGTGTCGATGATCAGGGGGATGTCGAGCGGCACCAGCTCCCGCACCTCCCGCAGCAGTTCCAGTCCCACCGGGCCGAGGGCCTGGTAGAAGCCCAGGCTGGGCTTGTAGGCGCAGACGTGGTCGGCGGTGGCCTCCACCACCGCCTTGATCCAGTGGCGGGCCTGGGAGAGAAACGAGCGGCCGCCCATGCCGCGGCGATGGGCCCAGGCCTGCAGCATCTCCGGGTTGGGATCGAGGCCGGTGACCAGCAGCGACTGACGGGCGGCGATGGCGTCGGTGAGCTGGACGAAGAAGCCCATCGCGCAGGGGGTTGGTGCCCAAGGTGCTAGGGCGAGGGCCGGCGCCTGCGCGAGGGGGTGACACAGGACTTATTGATCCCCCTGCCCCAGCAACGGCCTCAACCCTGCAGTTCGGCGTACGCGGGGCTCCAGCGGCAGGCGTCCAGGCGCGCGAGGGCGGCCTCGGGGGTGGCGGCCCGGCGGGCCAGTCCCTCCCGCACCGCCTGGATCGCCACCGCCTCGGCCACGGCCCGCGACACCGCCTGGACGGCCGCCAGGGGTGGCATCAGGGGGGCGTCGGGATCGGTCGCGGCCGGGATCACCCCAGCCAGCGCCTCGATGCTGGCGTCGATCATGGCGTCACTCACCTCCGCGGCGCCCACCGCCACGGCGCCGTAGCCCAGGCCCGGGAACACGAAGCAGTTGTTGCACTGGCCGATCACCCGTTGGATCGCCTGGCCGTCGCTGCCGGTGGTGTCCACCGGCGGGAAGGGGCTGCCGGTGGCCACCAGGGCCCGGCCCCGGCTCCAGCGCAGCAGGTCCTCCGGGGTGATCTCCGCCAGGGGCGTGGGATTGGAGAGGGGCAGGACGATCGGCCGCCCGCCGTCGGCGCAGAGGGCCTCCACCACCGCCTGATCGAAGGCCCCGGCGGCGGTGGAGGTGCCGATCAGCACCCCCGGCCGCACCGCCTCGATCACCGCCAGCAGGCCCGGTCCCGAGCCATCGGCAGGGGCCCCCTCCCCGAACCGTGCCGCCAGCGCCTCCGGTCCCTTGGCGAACGGCCGGGCGCCGCCGGAAAGGCCCGGGGTCCCGGTGTGGATCAGCCCGTCGCGGTCGATCAGCCAGAGGCGGTCGGCGGCTTCGGCGGCCGCGAGCCCCTGGCGCTGCAGCAGGCGATGGAGCCGTTCGGCGATGCCGCAGCCGGCGCTGCCCGCCCCGAAGATGACGATCTGCTGGTCGGCCAGGCGTTGCCCCAGGCCCCGCAGGCCAGCCAGGATCGCCGCCGCGGCCACGCTGCTGGTGCCCTGGATGTCGTCGTTGAAGCTCGGCACCCGGTGCCGGTAGGCCTCCAGCACGGGGCGGGCATGGGCGGCGCCGAAGTCCTCCCAGTGCACCAGGGCGCCGGGGCAGACCGTCTGCACCGCGGCGATGAAGCGGTCGAGGAAGGCGGTGTAGGCCTCCCCCTGCAGGCGGGGCCGGCGCAGGCCGGGGTAGCAGGGGTCGGCCAGCAGTTCGGGCCGGTCGGTGCCCACGTCGAGCATCACCGGCAGGCCCCGGGCCGGATCGAGACCGGCGCAGAGGGTGTAGACCGCCAGCTTCCCCTGGCAGATCTGGATGCCCCCCACCCCCTGGTCGCCGATGCCGAGGATCCCCTGGGCGTCGGTGACCAGGAGCAGGTCCGGCGTCTGGCCGGAGGTGCCCCCGCAGGCCTGGGCCAGCAGCTCCTCGAGCTGCTCCTGCTGCGGTGCAGCCAGGTAGATCCCCTGGCTGGGGCTGCGGTAGGTGTGGCTGAAGTGCTGGATCGCCTGCCCCACCGTGGGGGTGTAGACGATCGGCATGGCCAGCTCGATGTGGTCGGCGAGAAAGCGGTGGAAGAGGGTGACGTTCCGCTCCCTGAGGGTCTGGAGATAGGCGTAGCGCTCCAGGTCGCTGCCCATGGCGTGGAAGGCCAGGCGGCAGCGCTCCACCTGGGCCTCGATGGTCTCCACCTGCCAGGGGAGGAGGGCCTCCAGCCCCAGCTCCCGCCGCTCCGCCCGACTGAAGGCGGTGCCCTTGTTGAGCAGCGGATCATTGAGCAGCTCGGCGCCCCGGAGGGTGGTGCTCCGCTGGCGACGGGGTTCGGCGACCACGGCGTGCTCCTGGTTCCGCTGGTGCCCCCATCATCCACGGGCTGCCGGGCGAGAGTGGGCACAGCGGGAGCCGCGAGGCCCTCAGGCGCCCTCGTCAGATCCTCCAGGCAGCCCCCCTGCAGCTCCCCTGCAGCTCCCAGTGACGCCGCCATGAAGCCCCTATGAAGATCGTGCGCTACGAGGATCCGGCCGGCGCCATCCAGCTCGCCTGCCGCCATCCCGACGGCAGCCTGGAGCGCCTGGCGGGCGACCTGTTCGGCGCCCTGGAGCCCACGGGCGAGCCGGCCGCGGCGGGCAGGATCCTGGCCCCCCTGGAGCCGCGCGCGATTCTCTGCATCGGCCTCAACTACCGCCGCCATGCCGCCGAGACCGGCGCCGCGATCCCCACCTGGCCGGTGCTGTTCATGAAGGTGCCGGGGGCGGTGCAGCATCCGGAGGCGCCCATCACCCTGCCCATCACCCTGGCCAGCCACCAGGTGGACTACGAGGGGGAGCTGGCGGTGGTGATCGGCCGCACCTGCCGCAACGTGCCCCGCTCCGAGGCCCTGGGGGTGGTGCTGGGCTACACCTGCGCCAATGACGTCAGCGCCCGCGACTGGCAGAAGCAGCCCCAGCTCGGCGGCGGCCAGTGGTGCCGCGGCAAGAGCTTTGACACCTTCGCACCCCTGGGCCCCTGCCTGGTGACCGCCGCGGCGATCCCCGATCCCCAGGCCCTCAGCCTCCAGACCCGCCTCAACGGCCAGACGGTGCAGGCGGCCAGCACCGCCGACATGATCTTCACCGTGGCGGAGATCATCGAATTCCTGAGCGCCAGCACCACCCTGCCCGCCGGCACCGTGATCCTCACCGGCACCCCCAGCGGCGTCGGCATGGCGGCCGATCCTCCCCGGTGGCTGCGCCGCGGCGATACGGTCGAGGTGGAGATCGAAGGCATTGGCGTGCTGCGCAATCCGGTGCTGGAGGAGTCCACCCCATAGCCGGTCCGCTGAGGGCCGCTGCCCTCCCCGCCCGATGAAGCTCTCTGCCGCCTGGACCTGCCAGCCCGCCAGGGCCGCCGGCTGCGGCGGCTATCGCCACTTCGCCCTGCTGGGCCAGCGGGGCCGGGGCCGGGAGCGCACCGTGGAGCTCCAGGCCGTGCTGGACCCGGGCTACCGGCTGCTGGTGCCCCAGCGGGAGCTGCGCGACCGCGCCGCCTGGCTGCCGGGCTGGCAGCGCCTGCCCCGCCAGGAGGAACCGTCCGTAAACTTCGGCATCTCCACCGTCGACCTGTGACCTTCAACGGAACCCTGGAGGAACTCCAGTCGCTGCTCGAGGGACTGGGCTGTTCCGGTCATTGGGTGCACGAGGGGGCCTTTGAGATGCTCGTCATCGAGGACGGTGAATCGAACCTGCGCCTCAACTGGTGGCCCGGCACCGGCACCCTGTTGCTGGTGGGGGATCCGGCCCAGCGCGGCGAGCTGGAGGGGCGGTTGAAGGAGGCCCTGGCCGCACGCGCCTGAGCGCCTTCCCCCACCGGCTCAGTCCTTGACCACCAGCTCCGTGGTGCCGCTGCGGCGCAGCAGGTCGCCCAGCACCAGCAGGTCGTTGCCGTGGATCAGGCCGATGCAGCCGTCGGTGCCGCTGCTCCTCCCTCGGCCGGCGCTGGGGTCGTGGTGGATCCCCAGGCCGCGGCGGTCGGTGGGGAAAGCGGGCTCCAGGCCGATCCAGAGGAACCGGCCGAGCTCCACATCATCGGTGGGTGCGACGGGGGTGATCTCGGTGACGGCGTAGCGGCCCCGCGGCAACGGGGCCTTGCTGCCAAGGCGATGGCGGTCGCCCTCCTGGCGCCGCATCCGGCCCACCAGGGCCTCGTAGGCCCGCGGCGGCTGGCCCGGGAGCAGCAGCCGCAGTTCCCAGATCGGATCGCCGGTGACGGGCAGCTGGCGGTCGGTGCGGACCAGCACCATCCGGCCGCCGACGGCCACCACCGCCTGGGCGGAGGGGGCGGGAGCGGCCAGGACCAGGCCCAGGGCCCAGGCGAGCACCAGCGGGACCTGGCCGAAGGAGCGCTTCATGGACAGCACGGGACCAGCGCCCGTGTTACCTCCCAGGCACGGGTGCCACAAGGGTGGGGGTGCCGGTCGCCGCAGGATCAGGCCCGTTCGTCCCCGTCCCGGCTGATCGTCACCAGCGCCGGTGCGAACAGAAACACCGTGTCCCCCAGCCGCTCCGACTGACCGTCCAGGGCGAAGACACCGCCGGAGACGAAATCGATGGTGCGCTGGGCCTCCTCCGGTGCCATGGCACTGAGGTGCAGCACAACGGTCTTGAACTGCTGCACCGCCAGCACCGCCTCCACGGCCTCCTCGAAGCGGCCTGGTGTCATCACCACCACCTCGTGAAACCAGGTGCCGAACGGGGTCTCCATCGTTACAGGTTGCCGCAGTCCGTCCCCCCCAGCCAGCGGAACGGCGTGAGCCTCCGGTGAGAACCGGCTCAGGGGACGAGGGCGATGGCGTCGATCTCCACCCGGGCGCCCCTGGGCAGGGCCGCCACCTGCACACAGGCGCGGGCCGGAGCGACGCCCTCGCTGAACAGACCGGCGTAGAGGGCGTTCACCCGGGCGAAATCGCCGAGGTCGGCCAGATACACCGTGGTGCGCACCACATGGTCCGGGCGGCAGCCGGCGGCCGCCAGCACCGCCTGGAGGTTGCTCAGCACCTGGCGGGTCTCGGCCTCCACGTCGCCCTCTCCCACCAGCACCCCGCTCACCGGGTCGAGGGCGATCTGGCCGGAGCAGTACAGGACCCCGCCGGCGAGCACGGCCTGGTTGTAGGGGCCGACCGGGGCGGGGGCGGCCGTGGTGTTGACCGGATGAGACAGGGGGCTGTGCCTTTGGTCACCTCCGCCGGCGCTGGAACTCATGACGGGTAAAAATGCGGGACTGGGATCTTATGGCCTACTCCAACACCATCACCACGCCGTCCACCGCAACCGCCACGGCCTGCACCCCCGGGGACGTGGCCGGGCCCGGCGCCCATGTGCGCATCGAGGACCTCTGGTACCGCTACCCGGGC
Source organism: Cyanobium sp. Lug-B (assembly GCF_024345635.1). Lineage (NCBI taxonomy): Bacteria > Bacillati > Cyanobacteriota > Cyanophyceae > Synechococcales > Prochlorococcaceae > Cyanobium > Cyanobium sp. Lug-B. Next base: position 6,270 of record NZ_JAGQBM010000039.1, on the reverse strand, counting down.
CGGGACGTCGCCTCCTGGACCCTCCAGGGGATCGACCTCGTCCTCGGGGCCGGCGAGCTGGTGGGTCTGCTGGGCCCCTCCGGTTGCGGCAAGACCACCCTGCTGCGGCTCATCGCCGGCTTCGAGCGTCCCGGCCGCGGCCGCATCAGCATCGGTGGCCAGCCGGTGGCGGGTCCCGATCGCCTGTTGCCCCCCGAGCGGCGGGGCGTCGGCATGGTCTTCCAGGATGATGCCCTCTTCCCCCATCTCGATGCCTGGCGCAACGCCTGTTTCGGCCTGCGTCGCGGCCAGGACACCGCCCGGGTGGCCTGGCTGCTCGACCTGCTGGGTCTGGGCGGGCTGGAGCGCCGCTACCCCCACGAGCTCTCCGGCGGCCAGCGTCAGCGCCTGGCGATGGCCCGTGCCCTGGCGCCGTCGCCCTCGGTGGTGCTGCTCGATGAACCCTTCTCCAATCTGGATGTGGAGGTGCGGCTGCGGCTGCGCAGCGAGTTGCCCGCCGTGCTGGCCCGCTGCGGCGCCAGTGGCCTGATGGTGACCCATGACCCGGAGGAGGCCCTGGCGATCTGCGACCGGGTGGGGGTGCTTCGCGACGGTGTGCTGCACCAGTGCGCTCCGCCGCGGCAGCTGGTCGACCAGCCCGCCACCGCCTTCGTCGGCCAGTTCGTGCTCCAGTCCAACCTGTTGCCGGCCCGCTGGCGGGGCCGGCGGCTGCAGACCGCCCTCGGCGAGCTCGAGCCCCTCTCCGGCGGCGACGCGGGCTCCGGGGGATCGGAGGCCGTTGAGGTGATGGTCCGCCCCCAGGCCCTGGAATTCCTGCCTGATGAGGAAGGAGCCGCCTGGATCACCGGCCGGGAGTTCCTCGGCCGCGAATGGCTCTATCAGGTGCAGCTCGGGGAGCAGCGGCTGCGCTGGCGGGCCCCCCTCGAGGCCGACCATCCCCATGGCCGCCGCGGCCGGCTGCGGTTCCGCTCCGGCGAGTCGGCGCTGCTGTTTCCCGGGGGCCGGCCCCTGGTGACCCTGCCGCCGGGGCGTCACGGGGAAGGCTTCAGCTCCCCGGACTGACCCCGGGATCGGCCGTCCCTGTCCTGCCACTGCTGCAGGGCCGGCCCGTGGCCGCCCACGCCGTCGTGCTCATCCTGTCCAGTCATTTTTGCTGCGGCGCAGGGCCGCCAGTTGTTCCGGATCCGCCGCCCGCACGAACAGGTTGGTGCGGCGTTCCTCGCCGATGCTGCTGGGGATCGTGGGCCCGGCCTGGGCGCGGGTGAGCCGCACCGCGGCCAGCCGTTCGGCGATGGCTCCGTCCCCCGGCCGCTGGGCGGCCGCCCAGCGCAGGTTCCCCTCGGTGTACTCATGGGCGCACCACACCCTGGTCGTCTCCGGCAGGGCCGCCAGCCGCTGCAGGGAGCGGTGCATCTGCTCGGGGGTTCCTTCGAACAGCCGGCCGCAGCCGGCGGCGAACAGGGTGTCGCCGCAGAACAGCTCCCCCTGCAGGGGCAGGTGGAAGGCGATGTGGGCGCGGGTGTGGCCCGGCACCGCCAGCACCTCCACCGGCTGGCCCAGCAGGGTGAAGCGATCCCCGTCCGCCACCCCCCGGGTCTGGAACGGGATCCGCTCCCGGTCGTCGCGGGCCGCCACCACCGCGGCCCCGGGCCATTCCCGCAGCAGGGCGGGGGTGCCGCCGATGTGATCGCTGTGGTGGTGGGTGTGCAGCACGGCCACCAGCTCCAGCTGCCGCTGTCGCAGCCAGGCGATCGCCGGGTCCGCCACCGCCGGATCCACCAGCGCCGCCCGCCGGCCGTCGTGGAGCACGAACAGGTAGTTGTCCCGCAGCACGGGCAGCAGCGCCACCTGCAGGGGCTCCGGTCGTGACACCGGGGCTCCGGCTTCGGCGGTGGCTTCGGCGGGATCCGGCATCGTTACAGTCCAGGTTGCTGCTGGCTTCCATGATCACCGCCAACCAGCGGACCCCGATCACCGTCGCCCTGGCCAAGGGCGCCCTGCTGAAGGATTCGGTGCGCCGCTTCCAGGAGGCCGGCCTGGACTTCTCCGCCCTGCTGGAGGAGGACAACCGTCTGCTGATGGTGCCCAGCCGCTGCGGAACGGCCCGTGCCCTGCTCGTGCGCAACGCCGACGTGCCGGTCTATGTGGCCTACGGCCAGGCCCAGCTCGGGGTGGTGGGGTACGACGTGCTGCGGGAGCACCAGCTGCCGGTGGCCCAGCTGGTGGATCTGGGCTTCGGCGGCTGCCGCATGGCGGTGGCGGTGAAGGCGAGCAGCGGCTACCGCCGGGCCGCTGACCTGCCGGCCCACTGCCGGGTGGCGAGCAAGTTCACCCGCTGCGCCGAAGCCTTCTTCGAGCAGCTGGATCTGCCGGTGGAGCTGATCCATCTCACCGGGTCGGTGGAGCTCGGTCCGATCACGGGCATGTCCGAGGCGATCGTCGATCTGGTGGCCACTGGCCGCACCCTGCGGGACAACGGACTGGTGGCGATCGAGGATCTGTTCAGCAGCACCGCCCGCCTGATCGGCCATCCCCTGGCCCTGCGCCTCGATGACGGCGCTCTCCAGGGTCTGGTGGAGCGGGTCGCCACCGCCCACCGGCTCGCCCCGGTGCCGTCCCCATGAGCAGTCTCGACGGCCAGCGGCTGCGGCGCCTGCTGCCCTACCTCGGCCGGGACCGCAAGCGTCTGCTGCTGTCCCTGCTGCTGCTCATCCCCCTGGCCCTGGCGGCCTCGGTGCAGCCGCTGCTGGTGGGCCAGGTGATCTCCAAGCTCCGGGGCGAGGAGGTGCTGCCGTGGCTGGCCCCCTTGCCGGTGCCGACGGCCCTGCGGGTGCTGGTGGCGATGCTGCTGGCGGCGGTGCTGCTGCGCCTCTCCCTCCAGGGCACCCAGACCTACAACGTGCAGGTGGTGGGCCAGCGCCTCACCGCGCGCATCCGCGACGACCTGTTCCGCCATGCGATGGCCCTGTCGCTGCGCTTCCATGACCGCACGCCCGTGGGCAAGCTGCTCACCCGCCTCACCAGCGACGTCGACGCCCTGGCCGAGGTGTTCGGCAGCGGCGCGGTGGGGGTGCTCTCCGATCTGGTCACCCTGCTGGTGATCGGCCTCACCATGCTCTCGATTGAGTGGCGCCTGGGGCTGCTGCTGCTCGTCAGCCAGGTGCCCGTCACCCTCGGGGTGCTCTGGCTGCAGGGCCGCTACCGCAAGGCCAACTACCGGGTGCGCGAGGAGCTCGGCCAGCTCAACGCCGACCTGCAGGAGAACCTTCAGGGCCTGGAGGTGGTGCAGATGTTCCGCCGCGAGGCCGTCAACGGCCAGCGCTTCTCCCAGACCACCGACGCCTACCGCCGGGCGGTGACCGGCACGATCTTCTACGACAGCGCCATCTCCGCCTTCATCGAGTGGGTGGCCCTGGCGGCCGTCGCGCTGGTGCTGGCCCTCGGCGGCGCCATGGTCACGGGTGGGGCCATGGGCCTGGGCACCCTGACCACCTTCATCCTGTTCTCCCAGCGGGTGTTCGATCCCCTGCGCCAGCTGGCGGAGCGCTTCACCCAGATCCAGGGGGGCCTGACAGCGGTGGAGCGCATCGGCGAGCTGCTGGAGCAGCCGATCGAGATCGCCGACCTGCCCACCAGCCAGCGCAGCGCCGCCGCCATGGTGTCGGGTGCGGAACGCTTCAGCCCCGGCGAGGTGGAGTTCGAGAACGTCTCCTTCGCCTACCGCCCCGACGACCCGATCCTCACCGATCTCTCCTTCCGCATCGCCCCCGGCGAGCACGTGGCGATCGTGGGTCCCACCGGATCCGGCAAGACCACCGTGATCCGTCTCCTCTGCCGGCTGTACGAACCCCAGCAGGGAACCATCCGCCTCGACGGGGTCGACATCCGAGAGCTGCCGATCGCCACCCTGCGCCGGCGCCTGGGGGTGGTGCTGCAGGACACGTTCCTGTTCAGCGGCAACGTGGCGGACAACCTGCGCCTCGATGCCGCCATCAGCGATGCCGATCTGGAGCGTCTCTGCGGCGACCTCGGCCTCGGCCCCCTGCTGGCCCGGCTGGGGGATGGGCTGGCCTCCGAACTGCGGGAGCGGGGTGGCAACCTCTCCTCCGGCGAACGCCAGCTGCTGGCGGTGGCGCGGGTGGCGATCCGCGACCCGTCGGTGCTGGTGATGGACGAGGCCACGGCCTTCATGGATCCCTCCACCGAAGCCACCCTGCAGCGGGACCTGGACACCCTGCTCAGCGGCCGCACCGCCATCGTCATCGCCCACCGCCTGGCCACCGTCGAGGCGGCCGACCGCATCCTGGTGCTGCGCCGCGGCCGCCTGATCGAGGAGGGCAACCACCGGGAGCTCCGGGCCGTCGGCGGGCTCTACGCGCAGCTGGCGGAACTGCAGGAGAAGGGACTGGCCACGCTCTGAGGGCCGGTCGGCTGGGCCGGCAGGGCCAGGTCGTCCGCCAGCCAGGCGTCGATCAGGGCCGCCAGCTCGCGGGGCGTCTCGACCATCGGCAGGTGGCCCACCCCGGAGAGGATCACGAGCTGGTGGTCGGGGCTGTAGCCGGCCAGATGGCGCACGTAGCGGGGCTCCATCACCTGGTCGCGGCTGCCGGCGATCCAGAGGCTGGGCACCGAGAGAGCCGCAGCCAGCCTCGGCAGTTGCCGCACGGCCCCCCGGTTGGTGCTGCAGGCCAGCAGTCCCCGGGCGGCGCGGTCGTCGGCCAGCAGCGGGCTGCGGATCGCCCCCGTGCCGGGCAACCGGGCCAGCCAGGCCGGCCGCCAGCGCAGGAAGGCGGCCCCGCCCCGACGCACCCGGGCGAAGGGGCGGGGCTGGAACACTCCGCCCCCTGCGGCGATCTGCACCAGGCCCCGCAGCTGTCCCCCCAGCAGGGGCGCCGCATGGAGTGCCACGCTGCCCCCCAGGGAGTGGCCCAGCAGCACCACCGGTCGCCCGGCGGCCTCCCGCTGGACGGCCTCCGCCAGCCAGCGTCCGTAGCTGGCCAGGCTGGCCTGCAACCCCCGGGGCCGGTCGCTGGCGCCGAACCCGGGCAGATCGGGGCACCACAGCGTCCAGCGGGGTGCCAGTTCCTGCCGCAGCGGGTGCCACAGACGCCCCGCCAGCAACCAGCCGTGCACGCCCACCAGCAGGGGCGACACGGGCGTCACCGATGCCGGGGCCGCCTGGGTCCGATCGGAGTCGGTGGAAGGGACGCCCAGGAGGGTTGCCGCGTCAATCCCCCACCCTGCCGCAGTCCGGCCGGCATCCGCCAGGATCTTCAGAACGCGTAGCCCTCTCGCCGTGCCCGGGACCCTTCCTCTGATGACCGACCTCTACGGGCCCGGGCACCGCCTCTGCGCCTGCCCCAACCCCAGCCTGGAGCTGGTGCTCAGCCAGGCCCGGCCGATCGACCTGATCGAGCTGGAAGCGCTCTGTGATGCCGTGGGCTGGAGCCGCCGTCCGTTGCGGCGCGTGCGCAAGGCTCTCCAGCACAGCCTGCTCCAGGTGGGGCTCTGGCGCCATGACGCCCGCCTGCCGCGGCTGGTGGGCTTCGCACGCTGCACCGGTGACGGGGTGGTGGAGGCCACCGTCTGGGATGTGGCGGTCCATCCCCGCTACCAGGGGGCCGGCCTGGGCAAGGAGCTGATGGACTACGTGCTCGAGCAGCTGCGGGCCATGGGCATCGACCGGGTGAGCCTGTTCGCCGACCCCGACGTGGTGGGCTTCTATGCCGCTCAGGGCTGGGAGCTGGAGCCGCTGCAGCGCCGCTGCGCCTTCTGGTACGCCCCCTGAGGGGCGGGCCCGTAATAGCGGGCGGCCAGCTGCTCCTCCGGGGTGCCGCGGCGCCAGTCGCGGCGCAGGCGGGCATTGGCCAGCATCGTCTGCCACACCCCCAGCCGGCGCCAGCGGCGGCCGTTGACCCGCAGGGCCGGCGCCAGGAGGGCGATCCTGGCCAGGGGCCGCAGCCGCTGCAGGAACTCCAGGTCCTCCATCAGGGGCAGCGGGGCGATGCCACCGGCGGCATCGTGCAGGTGCCGGGCCAGCAGCAGCCCCTGGTCGCCGTAGGGCAGCTGGCGCCAGCGGCTGCGCAGTGCCACCGCCAGCTCCACCAGGCGCAGGGCCGGATCGTCACCGGCGATGCGCAGCCGGAAGGCCCAGGCGGTGGACGCCCCGCCGTCGATGGCGGCGGCCAGGGCCTCGGCCCATCCCGGCGGCAGGCGCACGTCCGCATGCAGCAGCAGCAGCCACGGGGCCGTGCTGCGGGCCACCCCGGC
>NZ_JAGQBM010000038.1:0-27487 GCF_024345635.1 Cyanobium sp. Lug-B | reverse complement strand
CAGCGGCGACGCCGGCAGCATCGCCCCCAGGCACGGGCTGCCCGGGGCCACGCCCGGCAGGGCGTCGGGCGCCCCTGGGCGGCGCCGCAGCAGCACGATCGGGGCGGCGGGATCCTCCAGGGCCCGACGCTCGGCAGCGTCAATGACGCAGAAGGGGGCGAGGGCCCCGCCCTCGGCCACCAGCAGGGCGAAGGGCTTGGCGGGCCGCCGCTTGCGCCGTCGCAGCCGGGCCACCGCGGTGGCATCGGTGGCATCCACCAGCAGCTGGAACCCGCCCACCCCCTGCAGGGCCAGCACCTTCCCGCCCGCCAGGAGATCGCAGCAGGCCCGGATCAGGGCCCGGGGACTGGCGTCGTCGCCGGTACGGGAGCCGGTCAGCGGCACCCCGGAGGCATCCAGAAGCGCCAGCCGCGGCCCGCACACCGGGCAGGCGATGGTCTCGGCGTGGAAGCGGCGGTCGGAAGGATCCTCGAACTCCCGGCGGCAGGCCGGGCACAGGGCAAACGGCGCCAGGGTCGTCTGGGCCCGGGCCCAGGGCTCGGCCGTGGCGATGCTGAAGCGGGGACCGCAGTCGCAGCAGCTGATGAAGGGGTAGCCGAAGCGGCGATCGGCGGGATCGGCCAGTTCCGCCAGGCAGGCGCGGCAGGGGGCCCGGTCGGCCACCAGCGACGACGCGATCAGATCGATGCTGAGCGGCCTGGCCTGGCCGACCAGGATCCGCACCCCCGCCTGGAACGGACCCGCCGCCGGGCCGGCGGCCGCCGACCAGACCGGATCGAGGGGCTCAAGGCGGGCCCCGGGGGGCAGCTGCTGCGGCAGGCGCCGCAGAAACGTCTCCAGGGAGCGGCGGTCCCCCTCCAGCCGCAGGCGCACCGTCCCCGGTCCGTTCTCCACCTCGCCACGCAGATCAAGGTCCCGGGCGAGGCGGTGCACCAGGGGCCGGAAGCCCACCCCCTGCACCACCCCACGGCACTCCAGGCGGAGCTGGGCCTGCCCCGCCAGCGGTGGCATGGTCAGCCGGCCACGGCCACCCGCTCCAGGCCCAGGGCCGCCAGCAGCTCAGGAATGCCCTTCCCGGTGCGGGCGGAGACCTCCACAATCCGGGCCCGGGGGGCCACCCGGGCGATGTGGCGACGGGCCTGGGGTCCGTCGAAGCCGCAGGCCTCCGCCAGGTCGCCCTTGCTGATCACCACCACGTCGGCGGAATGGAAGATGGCCGGGTACTTCAGGGGCTTGTCCTCCCCTTCGGTGACCGAGAGCAGGACGACCCGCTGGCTCTCACCGAGATCGAAGGCGGCCGGGCAGACCAGGTTGCCGACGTTCTCGATCACAAGCAACTCCAGGCCGTCGAGGGGCTGGCCGAGGTGGGCCAGCTCATGGAGAGCCCGGTGCACCATCGCCGCCTCCAGATGGCAGGCCTGGCCGGTGGTGATCTGCAGGGCGGGCACCCCGGCGGCCCGCAGACGGAGGGCGTCGTTGTCGGTGGCCAGATCGCCCACGATCACCGCCATCGGATGGCGCTCCGCCGGGGAGGGGGGAGCCAGGTGCCGGGCCAGCCGCTCCAGCAGGGCGGTCTTGCCGGAACCCGGCGAGGAGAGCAGGTTGATCACCGTGACACCGGCCGCGGCGAAGTGCTCCCGGTTGGCCGCCGCCTGGGCATCGTTGTGGACCAGCAGACGCTGGCCCAGCTCCAGGTGCCGGGGGGCCTCGATGGCGGGGGCGACCGGTTGGCCGCAACTGCAGTCGACACACATCGCCGGATCGGCCCCCGTCAGGAGTGGGCACGGAAGAGCCCCGTCGGGGCCCGGCCTCACCCCGCAAGGCTAGGCACGACGCTCCGACGGGGCCGCGGCAACGGCCGTCACGTGATCACCAGAGACCGCGGATGGGCGCGGGGGCCGGTTCGGGCTGGAAGATCGGCGCAGGAGCCGGTGCGGGCTGCATGATGGGTTCCGGCTCCGGGGTGGGAGCAGGCGCGGCCGCCACCGGGCGGGCACCGAAGCGGTAACGGAAGCCGATCTTGCCGCCGAAGCTGTTGAAGGCGTCGAAGGACACGTTCTCAGTGGAATAGCCGCCGGCTCCCTGGTAGACGCCCTCCAGGTAGAGATCGGAGTTGTAGTTCATGGCGTAGCTGACGCCCACCTTGGCCTGCCAGCCGAACAGCCCCTTGTTGACGCTGTTGGTGGGAATGCCGTTGAGGCTGAAGCTCGGGGTGCTGAGGTTGGTGTAACCCACACCGCCACCGATGTAGGGCGTCCAGCGGCTGTTGGTTTCGATGTCGTAGTAAAGACTCACCAGCAGATCATTTTTGTTGATGACGCCGGAGACATTGTCGGTGAAGGGGACGATGCCGAAGGCACCGAAGCCGATGGGATTGGCGGCACCAACCGCATTGAGGCTTGAACGGCTGTAGCCGTAGGTGAGCTCGGCGCGCAGGGCGCCGAAGTCGTAACCGACGCCCACATCACCGGAGAAGCCTCCGCCGAGATCGAGCTTGGTGGAATTGTTGTTTCCGAAGTTGAACAGCAGGGGCGAGAAGAAGGGGGAAACAAACGTTCCGGTGCTGTTGACCGTCTGGTCGCTCGGCTGCTGGTATCCGGCGCCGATGGTGAGGTACCAGCCCTTGGCGGAATAGACCTCCTTCACCACCGGCTGGGGATAGGTCTGGGCCATCAGGGCGTCCTCAGCCGTGGCGGCCTGGGGAGCGGCGACAGCAGGAGCAGGGACGTCCTGGCTCGCCGGGACCGCGCCCATCAGGCTCGCATCCTGGACAGGGATTTCAGCGGCGGGAGCCTCCGCGGGAATCGGCTCGGAGATGGACTCCGGCACCGCCTCCGAGCGACCATCGGCGGGACGGACTTCCGCCATTGCGGCGCCGCCGAACAGCAGACCGCCGGTGGCGGCGACGCCCACACTGCGCTGAACGATTCTGGTGATCAATGTCATGGTGGTTACGCCTCTCTTTCCTATGACACTCAACGCCAGCGGAAACCGGAAATCGTCATTCATGGACAGCAAAAGGCCTGGCACAGAGTGCTGAAAAAACGAAATCTTGCGCAAAATTGCATTTCATTTCCAGACGGCGATCGGTTCGGGCGGACAGGCAGGACTCCCCCCAGACCCTGCAGCCGCGTCAGGCGATCTCCATCGAGGCCAGCTGCAGCTCCCGGCCCCGCAGCAGTTCCCGGCTGATGCGGCCGCAGCGTGGGCACTCGCAGCAGCCATCGTGCGCCGCGAAGGGCTGCTCGCAGGCCGCGCAGAAACACGCAGCCTCCACCGCCTCGATCTCCAGCCGGGAGCCGGCGGCGAGGGTGTCCGCCATCACCACCGTGTGGGCCAGGCGCAGGGCCTCGATCTCCACCCCCGCCAGGCTGCCCACCCGCAGGGTGATGGCGGTGATGCGGCCGGCCCCATGGAGGGCGGCCTGCTCCAGGACCTGCTGCCGCACCGCATCCATCAGGCTGAGTTCATGCATGGGACGGCGGCATCCCCCGCAGCCAGCCCCGCAGCAGCCGGCGGGCCCGGGGCAGCTGGCGCCGCAGCTGCGGGGAGAAGCACTCGCCCCAGGAGAAGTCGAAGGCGGGCACCAGCAGCTCGTGGGCCGGCACGCAACGGTCGAACAGCTGCTCGGCCAGGGCCAGCAGCCGGGCGGGCGCCACCCGGTGTGTGTCCCGCTCCCAGCCGTCTGAGGCCAGCAGGGGCCGCAGGAGGCAGCGGCTCTGCGGCGGCGCCAGCCAGGCATCGACGATCAGCAGCCGGTCGGCGCCCGCCACCGCCTCGGCCAGTTCGGGGGTGAGCTGGTGGCGCTGCAGACCCAGTCCCTCCACCAGGTGCCAGCCCACCCCGTCATCGCCCCGCAGGGGGTTGCCGATGCCGATCAGCAGCGCGCCTCCGGTGCCGGTGCCGGCGTCGCTCATCCCCGCAGGCGCTCAGCCAGCACCGTGCCGTCGGCGGCCAGCAGCTGCAGGCGCAGGGGCATCTGGCCGGCGGCATGGGTGGAGCAGGAGAGGCAGGGGTCGAAGCAGCGGATGCCCGCCTCCACCCGGTTGAGCATCGCCTCGGGGATCTCGGTGCCGGCGGGCACCGGATCGGGGATGTACTCCCGGGCGATCTGATGCACGGTGCGGTTCATCGCCAGGTTGTTCTGGCCGGTGGCGATGATCAGGTTGACGCTGGTGAGCAGGCCGTCGTCATCCACCTTGTAGTGGTGGAAGAGGGTGCCCCGGGGCGCTTCGCTCACCCCCACCGCCTCGTTGCGGTTGAGGGAGGCCCGCAGCCGGATGCGGCCGTGCATCAGCTCGGGGTCCTGCACCAGCGCCTCGATCGCCTCCAGGCAGGCCACGATCTCCACCAGGCGGGCGTGGTGGTAAGCGAAGCTCGAGGTGACGGGCTGGCCGCTGCGCTGGCGCAGTTCCGCCAGCTCCCGGTCGGCCCAGGGGGTGCCGACGCTGTCGCAGACGTTGAGCCGCGCCAGGGGACCCACCCGGTAGATCCCGTCCGGGTAACCCAGGGGTTTGTAGTAGGGGAACTTGAGGTAGCTCCAGGGTTCCACCGCCTCGCCGAGGTATTCGGCGTAGTCGTCCTCGCTGAGCTGGTCGGCGACGATCGCCCCATGGGCGTCGCGGAAGCGGATGCGCCCCTCGATGTGCTCCCAGAGCCCCTGGGGGGTCACCAGGCCCATGAACAGGCTGGGGAAGTCGCCGAAGACCCGCTGCTCCTTCTGAAGGGGGCCATCCAGCAGCCTCTTGTAGAGCTCCAGGGCCAGGGTCACCGTGGCGCGGGCCTCCGGCAGGCGATCCAGGATCCAGTCCCTGGCCTCCTGGCTCAGGGGGGTGCGCACACCCCCGGGGACCGCCCAGGCGGAGTGGATCTTGCGGCCGCCCAGCAGCTCCAGGATCTGCTGGCCGAACTGGCGCAGACGGATGCCGGCCCGGGCCAGGTCAGGGTCGGCGGCCAACAGGCCGAAGACATTGCGCTTGGCCGGATCGCTCTCCCAGCCCAGCAGGAAATCGGGGCTGCTGAGGTGAAAGAAGGAGAGGGCGTGGGACTGGGTGAGCTGGGCCAGGTTGAGCAGCCGCCGCAGCTTGTCGGCCGCCGGGGGGATCGAGAGGGCCAGCAGCTTGTCGCCGGTCTTGGCGGCCGCCAGCAGGTGGCTCACCGGGCAGATGCCGCAGATGCGGGCCGTGATGCCGGCCATCTCGGTGAAGGGCCGGCCCTCGCAGAACTTCTCGAAACCCCGGTACTCCACCACGTGGAAGCGGGTGTCGGTGAGGTGGCCGGCCTCGTCGAGGTGGAGGGTGATCTTGGCGTGGCCCTCGATGCGGGTCACCGGATCGATGAGAACGGTGCGGGTCATGGGGAGGTCCTCATCCGAAGCGCAGCATGGCGGCCCCTTCCATCGCCGGCCGCTCCCCGGCCAGCAAGGGGGTGATCGCCTCGCGGATGCGCTCAGCCGAGGGGGGGCAGCCCGGCAGGTAGAGATCCACCGGAATCACCTCGTGCAGGGGCAGCACCCGGGGCAGGAGCTCGGGAACGATGCCGGGGGCGAAGGGCAGCTGGCCGGTGGCGTCGGCCAGCTCCAGGTAGCCGCGCTCCAGCACCGCTTTGGCGCTGTCGTGGCCGGCGTCGAGCAGGTTGCGCAGGCCCGGCACATTGGCCGTCACGGCGCAGTCGCCGAAGGAGATCACCAGGCCCGTGCGCTGGCGCACCTGCAGGGCCAGCTCCAGGTTGTCGACGTTGGCCACCGCCCCCTCCACCAGGGCGATGTCGACGGCCTCGGGGTAGATCTTGGCGTCGGTGCCGACCGGAGAGAACACCACATCCACCTGCTCGGCCAGGTCGAAGAGGAATTCATCGAGATCCAGGAACGACATGTGGCAGCCGGAGCAGCCCGCCAGCCAGACGGTGGCGAGGCGCAGCTTGGCGGCGGGGGGGGAGGGGGTCATGGTGGGGTCGGTCACTGGTTGTGCCAGCGGTGCTGGTCGCGGGCGGCGCGCAGCAGGGCGGGCAAGCCGGCGTCGGGCTGCTTCTCGGCGGTGGTGTCGGTGTTGCGGAACAGGGCACCGGTGGGGCACACCTCCACGCACTTGCCGCAGGAGGTGCAGGCCTGCACCTGGCCCCAGGGTTCATCGAGGCCGGCGACGATGTGGCAGTGGCCGCCACGGCTGCCGATGTCCCACACATGGGCGCCTTCGATCTCGTCACAGACCCGCACGCAGCGGGTGCAGAGGATGCAGCGGTTGTGGTCGAGGGTGAACTGGGGGTGGGAGGCATCCACCGACCGCTGGGGGTACTGGTAGGGGAAGCGGGAATGGTCCATGCCCACGGTGACGGCCATGTCCTGCAGCTCGCAGTGGGTGTTGGCCACGCAGACGGCACAGACGTGGTTGCCCTCGGCGAAGAACAGCTCCACCGCCATGCGCCGATACTCCCGCAGCTGGGGCGTATGGGTGTGGACCACCATCCCCTCGGCGGCGGCGGTGCTGCAGGCGGGCAGCAGCTTGTTCGATCCCTCCACCTCCACCAGGCAGAGCCGGCAGGAGGAGACCGGGCTGAGACCGTCGAGGTGGCACAGGGTGGGCACGTCGGCCGCGGCCGCCCGGGTGGCTTCCAGCAGGCTGGCCCCCGCCGGCACCGCCACGTCCTGACCATTGACGTTGAGGGTGACGACGGCCATCAGCGCACCTCCCCCGGGGTGCCGCAGAGCGCGGGCTCCCGGCAGGCCGCCTCGTATTCGTGGCGGAACCAGCGCAGGGTGCTGAGCACCGGATTGGGGGCCGACTGGCCCAGGCCGCAGAGGCTGGTGACCTTGACCATCTGGCAGAGGGCATCGAGGCGTTCCATGTCCTCGGGGGTGGCGCGGCGCTCCACGAAGCGATCCAGCAGCTGGGCCAGCTGCACGGTGCCGGCGCGGCAGGGGATGCACTTGCCGCAGCTCTCGTTGACGCTGAAGCCCATGAAATGGCGCGCCACCTCGGGCATGGAGGTGCTCTCCCCCATCACCACCATGCCGCCGGAGCCCATCATCGAACCGAGCGCCACCAGGCTCTCGTAGTCGACGGGGGTGTCGAGCCGCTCCGCCGGGATGCAGCCGCCCGAGGGCCCCCCCGTCTGCACCGCCTTGATCGGCGAGCCGTCGGGCACCCCGCCGCCGATCACCTCCACCACGGTGCGCAGGGGGGTGCCCATCGGCACCTCCACCAGGCCGGTGTTGACCACCGCCCCGGAGAGGGCGAACACCTTGGTGCCCTTGCTGTGCTCGGTGCCCATCGCCGCATACCAGTCGCCCCCCTGCCGCAGGATCGCCGGCACGGCGGTGAAGGTCTCGACGTTGTTGATCAGGGTGGGCGCCCCCCAGAGACCCGACTGGGCCGGGAAGGGGGGCCGGGGCTGGGGCATGCCCCGCTGGCCCTGGATCGAGAGCAGCAGGGCCGTCTCCTCACCGCAGACGTAGGCGCCGGCCCCCACGCGCACCTCCAGGCGCAGGTTGAAGGTGGTGCCGTGGATGTGGTTGCCCAGCAGGTGACGGCTGCGGGCCTGCTGCAGGGCCAGCCGCAGGCGCTCGATCGCCAGGGGGTATTCCGCCCGCACGTAGACGAAGCCCCGCTCGGCGCCGACGGCGTAGGCGGCGATCGCCATCCCCTCGATCAGCCGGTGGGGATCGCTCTCCAGCACGCTGCGGTCCATGAAGGCGCCCGGGTCCCCCTCGTCGGCGTTGCAGACCACATAGCGGGGGCCGGGGGGCTGGAGGGCCACCGTGTCCCACTTCAGGCCCGTCGGATAGCCGGCACCGCCCCGGCCGCGCAGGCCACTGCGGCGCACCTCGTCCCGCACCTGCTCCGGGGTGAGCTCCTGCAGCACACGCTGCAGCTGGGCGTAGGTGCCGAACGCGATCGCGTCGTCGATGGATTCGGGATTCACCTGCCCGCAGCCCTCCAGCACCACGGGCCGCTGCAGGGCGAAGAAGGGACCGTCCAGATCGATCCGATGGGCCGCCAGGGGGTCCGACGCGGTTGTGGGAGCGGCGTCCCCCTCACCATCGGCGGCGAGGGCGTCGGTGATGAGGGCCCCGGCCAGCTCGGGCGACAGCCCGCCGAACAGCCGGGTGCGGCCAGGCCTGTCGCAGGCCACCAGGGGACCGCTGCCGCACTGGCGCAGGCACCCCACCGGCTTGATCGTCAGCTGGGAGGGATCGAGGCCGGCCGACTCACGGGCCCCCTCCAGGGCGGTGCGCAGGCCCTGGCTGCCGGCGGAGCGGCAGCCGCTGGCATCGCAACAGCGCACCTGCACAGGGGAAGGCATGGAAAACCGGTAACGCCTCTCCTTCTGGTAGCCAGGAAATGGCCGGAGCGCCGCTCACCGGCCCTTGGCGAGGCTCCGGGCGATGGTATCCACCGTGGTGGGCAGGGGGGTGTTGGCCGGGATGACGCCATTGGCGTCGAGCACCTGGCGGATCTGCTCCAGCAGCGGGGTCAGGTTGTTCTGGCGCGGGTCGAGCAGCTCGTACTGCTCCTGGGGCCCGGGAAAGCGGATCCCCTCCAGCACAGCGGTTCCGGCACCGGGCCCGAGGCCGAGGTAGTCGGCCATGCCCTGGCGGGCGCCGACCTGCCGTTCCCTTTCCTCCTCCCGCGCCGCCCGCCAGCCCTGCAGGAGGGCCAGCACGGCATCAGGGTGCAGGCGCAGGAGCTCGGGTTCGACCGCGAGCACATCCAGGATCTCGTTGGGAAGTTGCCGGCTGGTGAACAGCGTGTTCAGGGCCAGGGCACTCCGCAGCGTTTCGCTGCGGGGCGGGTAGCTCACCACCGCCGCCACCGTCCCTTGCCGGAGGGCCGACTCCCACACAGCGGCGGGCAGGAACCTGAGCTGGGACGGCACCGGTGGGGGCAACCCCTGGGAGGCGAAGGCCCGGGCCAGCAGGTAGCGGGAAAGGCTGCTGCGATCAAGGGCGATCGGCCGGCCGACCAGGCCCTTGAGATCCCGGACGTCCTGGCGAGCCAGCACCTGATCGCCACCGCGGGATTCATCGACGACGAAGACGATCACCGGACAGCGCTCCGGTGCCAACCCGCAGATGGTGACCACATCGATCGCGGTGGTGGCGATCACCTGGGCCGTCCCCGCGATGTAGGCCTGGACGGCGCGGTCATTGTCCACGAAGTTGCGGACGTCCAGGCTGAGTCGTCGCGGGTCGTAGAGCTGCCGGCCCTGGGCCAGGGCGAAATAGGCGTAGCCCGGCCAGGGGTTCATCGCCAGCACGAGCCGGGGCGGCTGGCGCCAGCAGCCGATCAGCAGCGCCAGCAGCAGGACGACCAGACCCGTCAGCGCGCCGTTGCGGTGACGCCAGCCCGTCCGGCGCCTCCCCGGAGGGTCGGCGAAGCCAGCGACAGCCCCCATGGGTGGGCCAGAAATATGAAAAAAGTATTATGGAGGTCAGAGCGAACGGTTTCCACCCCGCCCGGCCCCGCCGCCGACTTCCCCCCCTGCTGCCCTCTCCGCCGCCAGATGAGCGCCAACCCCGGGAGTGGAGCTCGCCGGTGGCTGCCGTGCTGGCCGTCGGGGTCTTCGCCACCGGCCTGCTCACCTGGAGCAGCATCCAGCAGAGCAGCCATGGACACGGCCGCTGGGAGCAACCCGCCGCCGATCTCGTCGTTGCCGCCCTGCATCGGAAACTGGCGGGCACCGAATCGGTGCTGCGGGGTCTCGTCGGCCTGCAGATGGCGTCCCAGGAGGTGACCCTCGGGGAGCTGCAGCGATTTGTCGCATCCCTGGAGAGCGATGGCCGCACCCTGGAGGGCATCAGCACCCTGGGCTTTGCGACGGCCGCCTCCGGGCGGGCCCAGATCGGGCTGATCGCACCGATGGACCCCGGCAGCCGCACCCTGCTGGGGACGGATCTCTGGTCGTGGGTGCGCGGCGCCGGCAAGGAGCCCGGGCAGGCCCCCGCCCCCCCCGAGGGATGGCTCCGGCCAGGCCGTTCCCGGCCGGGGGAGCCAGCCTTCCTGGTGCAGATCCTGCCCTTCGGCGGCAACCCCGGCACGGCCATCGCGGGGTCGCCACCGGCGACGCGCTGGGCCTTCGCCACCCTGCCGCTTCGGGATGTGATGCGGTCGGCCCTGAACCACCCGCTGATCCGGCTCGACCAGCCCGTGGACCTGCAGCTGTACCTCGGCGATCGCGCCGAACCGGCCCAGCTCCTCTACGACTCCCGCAACCTGCCTGCGGCCGGCATCCTGCCCCACGCCCACGCCCACAGCCTCGACATCGGAGGCCAGCGCTGGCTGCTGCTGGTGCACCCCGTCCATGGCCCCACGTCCCGGCTGCCCACCTGGTGGGCCGGGCTGCTGCTGGGTCTGACGACCAGCGTGCTGGCCGCCCTGCTGACCCGGGAGCTGCTGCGCCGGCACCGACGGGCCGAACAGGAGGGCCGCCGCCTGGGGGAGCTGCGCAGCCAGCTGGAGGAGAGCCTCCACTGGCTTGGCCTGCATCGCCGGGCCTGCTCCCTGATCCAGGAGGGGATCGTGGTCACCGGCGGCGACGGGGCGATCCTCTGCTGCAACGAGGCCTACGTCAGGATCACCGGCTACCCGGAGGAGGAGCTGGTCGGCCGCAACCCGCGCATCATGGGCTCCGGCTATCAGTCGAAGGGGTTCTATGCCGCGCTGTGGGAGCAGCTGCTCGCCAGCGGCCACTGGGAGGGGGAGATCTGGAACCGCCGCCGGACCGGTGAGGTCTATCCGGCCTGGATTCGGATGGGCGTGGTGCGGGACGGCTCCGGGGCACCCAGCCACTACATCGCCGCCCTGGCCGATCTGACCGTCCTGCGGGAGAAGGACCGGCAGCTGGAGTATCTCGGGTTCCATGACCCCCTCACCCGCCTGCCCAACCTGCAGATGGCCGAACTGCGGCTCGGTCAGCTGTGCCAGCAGGACCAGCCGCTGCTGGTGATCTGGATCGAACTGGACGGCATCAAGCGCATCGAGGAAAGCTTCGGCCCGGCCAAGGGGGATCGGTTCGTACAGATCGCCGTCGATCGGCTGGGCCACTTCGTGGGACCTGCGGACGTCCTGGCCCAGGTCGGCCGGAGCGAGTTCCTGATCGTGCACGCGCTGGAGCCGGCCGACGCCACGGCCCTGCAGACGGCCAGCGCCCTCATGGCCGCCTTGACGGATCCGACGGCTTCCGAGGGGGTGGATCTGGCCTTGTCAGCCTGGGCGGGGGTGAGCTGCTTCCCCCAGGACGCCAGGGAGCCGGAAACCCTGCTGCAGTTCGCCGCCACGGCCCTCGCCCAGGCCAGACGCCAGGGGCCCCAGGCGGTGCTGCGGTACGCGGCCGAGATGACGGTCCGGAGCCGCCACCGTCTGGCGATCGAAGCCCACCTGCAGCGGGCGGTGGACGCGGACCAGCTTCAGCTTCACTACCAGCCCCAGGTGGATGGCCAGGGGGCGTTGCTGGGGGCCGAAGCCCTGCTGCGCTGGCGCAGCCCGAAGTTCGGTTCGGTCTCCCCCCTGGAGTTCCTGCCCATCGCCGAAGCCAGCGACCTCATTCACCGGATCGGCGAGTGGGTGCTGGAGGAGGCCTGCCGTCAGTGGCAGCTGTGGGTGCAGGCTGGTCTGGACCCCGGCCGGCTGGCCGTGAACCTCTCCACCCGCCAGTTCCAGGATTCCCACCAGACCGTGCCGCAACTGGTGCAGGCCTGCCTGAGCCGCACGGGGCTGGAGGTGGCCCGGCTGGAGCTGGAGATCACCGAAAGCTGCCTGATGCCGGCCCTCGGCACCCGGGAGCAGCTGCTCGGCTTGAACACCATGGGGGTGGAACTGGCGATCGACGATTTCGGCACCGGTTTCTCCTCCCTGAGCACCATCCACCGATTCCCGATCCACAAGCTCAAGATCGACCGATCCTTTGTGGATGGGGTCGACACCAACCCCACCTCCCAGTCGATCGTGCGCGCCACCCTGGCCATGGCGAAGGGTCTGGGGGTGGACGTCCTGGCGGAGGGGGTGGAACGTCCCGAGGAGCTGGAGTTCCTGGTCCGCTGCGGCTGCCCGGCCTTCCAGGGCTACCTGTTCAGCCGCCCCCTGGCCGCCGCTGACTTCGAGAACCTGCTCCGCCGGGGCGCGGCCGTCGGCCCGGTGGCGGGCGCCGAGCCGGCGACGGTCCCCCGACCATGAGAGCCCCCCGCCCCACGAAGACCGTGCGCCAGGGGGGTCTGCTGGCCCTGCTGGCCGGGCTGGCGGTGCTCGGCAATGTGTGTGCGCTGCCGCTGTTCTTCGGCATTCAGATCCTGCTGGGATCCACCGTTCCCACCCTGATCCTGCTGTGGCGGCGCGGCTGGTGGAACGTGGCGGTCGCCCTGCTGGCGAGCGTCTACACCTGGAAGCTCTGGGGCCATCCCTGGGCCATCGTGATCTTCAGCGCCGAAGCCCTGTGGCAGGCGGTGTTCCTCAATCGTCTCAACGGTCCGCCGGAGAACGACCTCAAGGGTCGAATCATCCTGGCCGAGATCGCCTTCTGGCTCCTGGTCGGCGCGCCGATGGTGTTCTTCTTCTACGGCGTCGTGCTGCAGATCGATCCGGCGAACGTGGCCGTGACGGCCGCCAAGCAGGCCGTGAACGGCCTGGCCAACACGGTGGTGGCCTTTCTCCTGTTCGTGCTGCTGAAGGTGTGGCACAACCGCAGGGGCCAGGGACTGCTGCCCCTGCGGGGCCTCGTCTTCTCCGTCGTGCTGGCGGCCTTCACGTTGCCGTCCCTGGCCCTCACCTTCCTGTCGGGCAACCTGCTGCAGGGGTCGGCCCAGGAGGGGGTGCTCGACAACCTGCGGACCGTCGCTGACGCCGCGGCCCGGATCACCCCCAGCCAGCTCGGGGAGCCCACCCGGGGACTGCCCGCCAGCCCCGGTGCGACGGCGTTCCTGCTCATCGACGCCGAGGGGCAACGGATCAGCTCCAACCCGGGACTGTTCCTCCGCCTGGAGAACCACTTCGTGCCGGCCCCGCAGCGGTGGATTCAGCCCGATGGGCTGCAGATCCTGGTGCCCAGTGGCCCGCGCCCCGCCCTCAAGCTGTGGATCCAGGGCTACTGGAGCACCACCCTGACCTCCGGCCGCCATCTGGTGCAGGTGGTGCAGCCCGCCGGACCGGTGGTGCTGAAGCTGCAGGCCCAGAGCACCACCCTGCTCACCACCTCGTTGTGGCTGATGCTGCTGGGGGTCCTGCTCAGCGAGTTGATGGCCGGCCTGGTGGAGGGGCAGATGCGGCGGCTGCGCGCCTCGGTGCCGGAAGTCAGCCACGAGCCCCCCGGCCTCGCCAGCGCTGCCGAGACTGTGGGGGGTGGTGGTGACGGCAGCGTCATCGCCGAAGTGCAGGGCCTGATAGGCCGTCTCCACGAGCACCTGCGCAGGGAAGCGCGGCTGAGCCAGGATCTTGCTGCCATGGGCGAGCGCTTCCGGCAGAGCAGCGAGCAACTGCGACGGCTCTCAAGCACCGATCTGCTCACCGGGGCCAGAAACCGCTCCGAGCTGGAACGCAGCCTGAAGCTGATCAGCCAACGGGCCGCCGACTGCACCGTGCCCCTTTCCTGCCTGGCCTTCGCGGTGCAGGGTCTGCGGCCGATCAACACCGTGCTTGGCCGAAAGACCGGT
Source organism: Cyanobium sp. Lug-B (assembly GCF_024345635.1). Classification (NCBI taxonomy): domain Bacteria; kingdom Bacillati; phylum Cyanobacteriota; class Cyanophyceae; order Synechococcales; family Prochlorococcaceae; genus Cyanobium; species Cyanobium sp. Lug-B. The sequence goes on along the minus strand of NZ_JAGQBM010000038.1, from coordinate 13,848 downwards.
GATGAGGTCCTGCAGCGGCTGATCGCCAGCGTCAGGCACCTGCTGCACGCCAACGACGAACTGTTCCGCATCGGAGGCAGTGAATTCCTGGTGCTGCTGTGGGATCAGCCGCTGGAAACGGCCCGGACCACGGCGGAACAGATCCGCAGGGTCGTGAACGAAACGGCCCTGCCGGTGGGACACGGGCCCTCCCCCGGGCTGGCCATGAACGCGGGGGTCAGCCTGCTGGCGGCCACCGACACCAGCGGTCAGGCCATGCTCTCGCGGGTGGAGCTGGCCCTGAACCAATCCAGGGATCTGGGGGCCAATCAGGTGGTGGTGCGCTGAGGCACGCCGGCGGCCTCCAGCCGGGCGTCCAGTTCCTCGGGCTGGTCCACTGGCAGCCGGGTCACCAGCTCCCCGTCCACCACCAGCACCGGCGCCTGGCCGCAGGCCCCCAGGCAGCTCACGTGCTGCAGGGCCCAGACGCCGTCCCCGGCCGGGTCATCGAGGCGCACCCCGAGACGCTGCTCGATGCGGGCCGCCACCTGCCCGCCACCCTTCACGTAGCAGGCGGTGCCCAGGCAGATGGCGCACCGGTGGGCGGTGGGGGGCTCCAGACGGAACAGGTGGTAGAAGCTGGCCACGCCGTGGACGCGGCTCAGGGGCAGCCGCATGGCGACGGCCACCACCCGCAGGGACTCCGGCGAGAGATAGCCGTGGATCTCCTGCACCTGGTGCAGCACCTCGATCAGGGCATCGGCACGGGCCCCGTGGCGACGGACCACCTGGGCGATGCGCGGATCGTCGTCGCCCGCGGCGGCGGCGGTCGGGGCGGCTGTGGCGGCGGAGCGGGTCATGCCTTGGGTCTCCCACGTCCTCTTGCTAGCCACCGCTGCAGGGTTGGTCAGCTGCGCGTTCGCTGCACGGCCGCCGCCAGGAGTGCGGCAGGCTCGGGAGGCTTACCTATAATCATTCTTGATGTGGACGCCCGGGCCATGACCCCCCTCCTGCGACAGGTCCAGCTTCAGGCGGCGATGTTGGGCATGGCCCTGCTGTTCGCATCGGCAACCCTGGCCTGTGAGAAGCACCTCAAGGGGCACCAGAACAGCGCCGAGACCCAGGCGGAAGGCCTCAGCCGCTGAGGCCTGCAACCACCGACAGACCGGTGGGATTGGCGGCTCCGTGATTGTCAGCTTCATTCGTCAGTCACCACAATTTGGTTCCTCTCCAACGTCACTATCGATCACGGTTGGTCGTCCTGGCTACGGCCTTGATCGGCCTTTTTCTGGTGGATCTGCTTCTGTCGAGGCGCCTGGGAATCAGCCTGTATCCGTACTACTGGGTCCCCGTCGTTCTCGCGGCCCTGTTCGCCACGCCCCGCCAGGTGGGCTGGTTCACGAGCCTGGCGATCATCCTGACCATCGTCTGGTCCCTCTTCTCTCCCCAGGCCACCACCGTGAAGCTGCTGCTGCGGCTGGCCGGCCTGATCGGGATGGCCTGGGTCGCGATGCACCTGTCCCGGGAACTGCGGGAGAAGGAACGCAGCAACCGGGAGCTGAAGGACCACTACCAGCTGCTGGCCGAGAACGCCCCCGACGTGGTCCTCAGCAGTGATCGGCAGGGACGGATTTCCTGGGTGTCCCCCTCCGTGCTGCAGCTGCTGGGCCACGACGCCCGCGACCTCAGGGAGCGGAGCATCGCCGAGCTGGTGCTGGAGCCGGACCGCGCCCGCCTGGATCGGGCCATCGGTCAGGTTCTGCAGGGGCAGAACAGCGGCTGCGATCTGCGCTTCCGTGCCGCCGAGGGCGACGGCCGCTGGATCTCCATGGCCCTGCGGCCGGTGCATGGGCCCGATGGCGCGGTGACCGGCATGGTGGGCAGCTGGCGTGACATCCAGGGCGAAGTGGACGCCCGTCTGGCGGAGGAGCGCACCAAGGCCGCCCTGGCCGCCTCGGAGGAACGGCTGCGGCTCACGATGGAGAACACCTCCACCGGCATCGCCCTGCTCGGCGCCGAGGGCCATGTGCTGTCCATCAACCCCGCCGGCGGGGGGCTGCTCGATCGGAGTCCGGCCGACCTGGAGGGACTCACCTGGCCGTCGTTCTCACCGCCGCAGGACCGGGACAGCGAAGCCCCGCTGATGGCGGAACTGCTGGAGGGCCGGCGCCGCTGCTACCGGCTGCGCAAGCGCATCCTGCAGGGGGAGCGGCCTCCCCTGTGGGTCGACTGCAGCGTGTCCTGCTGCCGCCGGCCCGACGGCAGCCTGGCCTTCGTGATCGCCCAGTTCAACGACGTGACCGACATGGTGCAGGCGGAGGTTGCCCTGGCCACTTCAGAGCAGCGTTACCGACTGCTGGCGGAGAACTCCAGCGACGTGGTGCTGCTGATCAAGGAGGGGCTGGTCAGCTGGATCTCCCCTTCGCTCACTTCGATGCTGGGCTGGCTGCCGGAGGACTGGATCGGCCATCCGCTCAGCCGCTTCATCCCCGCCAACGAGCATCCGGTGCTGGAGCGGGACCTGCGGACCCTGGCCGCCGGCGGCACGGTGGTGCGCCGGCTGCAGGCCCTGTCCCACGACCGCAGCCATCGCTGGGTGGAGCTGCATGCCAGTCCCCACCGGGATTCCCAGGGCCGGCTCGACGGCATCGTCGGCTCCTTCCGCACGGTGGACCAGGAGGTGGCCGCCGAGCGGGAACTGGCCCGCCGGGCCTGCACCGATGAACTGACCGGCCTGGTGAACCGCCATGAGGCCCTTGAGCGCATCACCGCCATTGCCGGCCGGGTGCTGCGCAAAGGGGACGCCACCGCCGTGTTGTTCTGCGATCTCGACAACTTCAAGGAGATCAATGACACCTTCGGCCACGTGCCCGGCGACGAACTGCTCCGGACGGTGGCCTCCCGGATCCGCACCGGTCTGCGCAGCGGCGACATGGCCGCCCGCATCGGCGGGGACGAGATGGTGGTGGTGCTGCAGGGGGTGCGGGGGCTGGGCGATGCGGTGACCATCGCCGAAAAGCTCCGCCGGGCCGTGGCCGAGCCGATCGTCACCAGTGCCGGCAGCCTCTCGATCACCCTGAGCATCGGGGTGACCATGGTGCGGCCGGGCGAAAACCCCGACGAGATCATCTCCAGGGCCGACCATGCCATGTACCGGGCCAAGCAGACCGGCCGCAACCAGGTGCTGCCCTTCAGCGAACACACGGACAGCGCCGATGGCCGCAGCGTCACCTGGCAGCCCGTGCTCTGAGTTGCTGCTCCTGCAGGCATGACGTAGACCGATTTCTGCGCGCAGAGAATCGAGAACGCCATGGGCAGCATCAGGATCGTCGGCATCGACCATGTGGTGCTGCGCTGCAGGGATCTGGAGCGGATGGAGCGCTTCTACATCGATGTGCTCGGCTGCACCGTGGTCCGACGCAATGAACCCCTGGGCCTGATCCACCTGAAGGCCGGCAGCGGCCTGATCGATCTGGCGGCGGTCGATGGGGAGCTCGGTCGCCGGGGAGGGGCGGCGCCGGGGGCGGAGGGGCACAACCTCGACCACATCTGTCTGAGGGTCGAACCCTTTGACGAAGCCGCCCTGCGGGCCCATCTGAGCCGTCAGGGCATCGAGGCCGGCCCCCTGCATCACACCTACGGGGCCGAAGGAGTGGGGCCGGCCATCTACCTGGAGGATCCGGAAGGGAACAGCGTCGAGATCAAGGGACCGCCGGAACACTGATGGCCGGAGCCCTCACGGGCTCCGGGTGGGTTCAACCGCGCCAGGTGGGCACACCACCGTGGGCCAGGGTGCCGCGTTGGCGCCAGAGCGCCGCCGCAGTGACATCGATGCCGTGACATTGCGCCAGATCAGCCGCGTTCTGCGGCGAATCGGATGCACTCAGGGCAGCGGCAAACTGCGGATCGCGACGCGCCAGTTCCTTCACCAGATGGAGGGCTTCGGTGGCGTTGGCATGGGGCTGAACAGCAACCTCGATGGGAGGCGTTTCAAGGGTGGATTCGTAGGTGGATTTGCTGGTGAATTCGCAGGTGGACATGGGATTTCCTCTCCTCTTTTCCTGACCCTAATGGATCGGAATCGTCAGCGAGATAAGTGGAAACACCCATCCCATCGCTTCATGATGCCGAACAAGATGATCTGAAATAGGATGATCCCTTCCCACGACTGGCGGCATCGCCATAAATTCTCGTCGCCGGGAAGTATTCCGACTCCAATTGCACTGTTGCCGTCACATCTTCCCCGGCAGTTTCCGCAATGAAATGCAGCGTGAGATCGATGCCGGAGGAGATGCCCGCCGCCGTCCAGATGGCCCCGTCTCGGGTGAAGCGTTCCTCCACCACCTCCACGTCGCCGAGGGCCCGCAGGCGATCGAGGGAGGCCCAGTGGGTGGTGGCCCGCCGGCCGCTGAGCAGGCCGGCGGCGTGCAGCAGGAAGGAGCCGGTGCAGACGGAGAGTACCGCCCGGCAGCCGGCCGCCTGGCGCCGGATGAAGGCGATCAGCTCGGGGTTGGCCACCTCGGTGCGGGTGCCCTGGCCCCCCGGCACCAGCAGCACATCCAGCGGTGGGGCCGTGGCGAAGCTGGCGTGGGGCAGCAGCAGCATCCCCTTGGCACAGGTGATCGGGGCCTCCTCCTGGCCGATCAGCAGGCACTGGCTGGGGCCGCCGGGCTGGCGCGCCCAGATCGTGGCCATCTCCCAGGGGCCGACGGCATCGAGTTCCTCCACCCCGGGGAACAGCACGATCCCGAAACGGCCGGCGGTGGCACCGGCAGCGGCACCGGAAGATAGGGCTGAATCCATCGTCACCTCCACCCGCGGGCCCGCGTCAGAGGCCGCCCACGCCCCTCATCAAGACGCAAGGCTGAACAGCAGCTGCAGCAGGGCAAAACCCGCCAGGCAGGTGGCGGCCAGCAGAGGTGCGACATGTACCAACTTCGGGATCCCACGATGTCTCCGGTCTAGGCCGGGTGAGCTCACCGGGAAAGCCCGACCAACCGGCGGGTGTGGAGAGCCACAGACACAGTTGGAGATGAACTTTTGTCCTGGTCGGCGACAGCCCGGAAGCCGAGCAGACGCCCCGGCACCTGGGCGGCGACCACCACCCCGGTCGCTCCGGTGGCGAGGCCGGCCTCCTGGAGCCGCCCCACGGTCCACCCGTTGCAGTTGCGGGTCCAGAGATAGGTGCCATGGGCCGGGACAAAACGCCCCCCCTGGCCGGGCCGCCGTGGCAGGGCGGAGAGGCGCTCGCCGTCGCGGTCGCGCCGGGCGCTGCGCTCCAGGGCGGTGAGGAGGGCCCGCAGGGTGGGGGCCTCCACCTGCCGCTCCCAGACGGCGACCGTGCCTACCAGCCGCGGCGGATCGGGATGGCCGGCGAGGAAGAGCACCGAGTCGGTTGGCAGGAACAGGGCGGACACCAGGGCCTGGGGGCCGCGCTCTCCCCCGTGGAAGTAGCGCCGATCGCCCCAGGCGAACTCCAGGAACGGCGCCGCTTCGGCCCCCGGTGGACCGAGCCTCCAGCCGGGTGGCTGCTGCGCCACGATCGCGGTGTGGTGGCCCCAGTCCACCACCAGCACCGTGTAGCGCCCCGCCGGTGGCTGGGGCAGCCGCACCAGGGGAGCACGGGGCTCGGGCACGACGGCGGCATGCAGCAATGGCCGTCCCACCAGCTCCAGCAGGACCCAAAGCAAAGGCATGGGGGCAGGGGGACTTGAACCCCCACAGCCTTTCGGCCTGCGGATTTTAAGTCCGCTGCGTCTACCAGTTTCGCCATGCCCCCGCGGGGAGATCCTAGATTCGCCCCACTTCGCGACATCCCCGGTGGCCCTGAGCAGCCTGCCGCTCGACACCCTGCTGGTGATCGGCGCCTACCTGGCCCTGGCCGGCGCCTACCTGCTGGTGGTGCCCCTGGCCCTCTACTGGTGGATGCACAAGCGCTGGTACGTGATGGGCAAGATCGAGCGCACCGCCATCTACGGAATGGTGTTCCTGTTCTTCCCGGGGCTGATCCTGTTCGCCCCCTTCCTCAACCTGCGCATGGCGGGCCAGGGCGAGGCCTGAGCCGTGACCCGCGCACAGGCGATCCTGCTGGGCCTGGTGGTCTTCGCCATCGGGGGTGGTGGCTACTGGGTGTTCCGCTCCAGCGGCCTGGAGGGCTTCTCCCCCGGCATCGCCGCCTCGGCGCTCCTCATGCTGGTGGTGCTCGGCTGGACCGCCAGCTACCTGCTGCGGGTGGTGGGCGGCAAGATGACCTACATGGAGCAGCGGCGCCGCTACCGGGCCGCCTACGACGCCGTCACCGACGAGGAGCTGCAGCGCAAGTTCGACGCCATGAGCCCCGAGGAGCAGGCCAGGCTGCTGGCCGAGGTGGGGCAGCTCCAGGCCGATGCCGAGATGTGAGCGCCCCCGGCGGCCCACGGACGACCCCATAGGCTCAGGAACACCGTCCCGCCCTCCGGCCCGATGAGCGTCGCCGCCACCGCCGGCCCCAGCACCGCCCCCACCCTGATCCAGGAACGCTTCACCGCCCTGCGGGCCCAGGGGCGCTGCGCCCTGATGCCCTTCCTGATGGCGGGCGATCCCGATCTCTCCGTCACCGCCGCCAGCCTGCTGGCCCTGCAGGCCGCCGGCGCCGACCTGATCGAGCTGGGTATCCCCTACAGCGATCCCCTCGCCGACGGCCCGGTGATCCAGGCCGCCGCCAGTCGCGCCCTGGCCGCCGGCACCACGCCCGGCCGGGTGCTGGAGATGCTGGCCTCCCTGCGGGGCCGGCTGAACGTGCCGGTGGTGCTGTTCACCTACAGCAACCCCCTGCTCAACCGGGGAATGGACAGCTTCTGCCGTGAGGCGGCCGCCGCCGGGGCCGCCGGGCTGGTGGTGCCCGACCTGCCGCTGGAGGAGGCCCAGAAGCTCTCCGCCATCGCCGCCGGCCACGGCCTGGATCTGGTGCTGCTGGTGGCCCCCAACACCCCGGCCGAACGCATGGCCCGCATCCATGCCGCCAGCCGCGGCTTCACCTACCTGGTGAGCGTCACCGGGGTGACGGGGGTGCGCACCAGCCTGGAAGACCGGGTGGGCCCCCTGGTGGGGCGGCTGCGGGAGCTGGGCCCCACGCCGGTGGCGGTGGGCTTCGGCATCGCCACCGGTGAGCAGGCCTTCCAGGTGCGCCGCTGGGGCGCCGATGGCGCCATCGTGGGCAGCGCCCTGGTCCGGCGTATGGCCGCGGCCCACCAGAGCGGCGCCGATGTGGCTGCCGATGCCGGCGCCTTCGTCGCCGAGCTGCGCACGGCCCTCGACCAGCCGCTCTGAGCCAGCCTCAGAGGGCAGGGGCGCAGGCGCCCAGGGCCAGGGCCAGCAGCAGGGCGGCGAGCAGGGCTGGAACACGCATGGCCATGGGGCAGCTGCCCCCCATGATGGGCCGATGGACGTCGATGCCCTGCCGTTCTCGCCCGCCTGCCTGCGCAACCAGGGGCCGATCCTGTCGCTGCTGCGCCGCTGGCTGGCCCCCGGCGCGCGGGTGCTGGAGGTGGGCTCGGGCAGTGGCCAGCACGCCATCCACATGGCCCGCCATCTGCCGGGGGTCCGCTGGCAGCCGAGCGAGCGGCAGGAGGCCCTGGCCGGCCTGGCCGCACGCATCAGCCTGGAGGGCGGGGAAGCACTGGCCCCGGGTGCGCAGGTGGCGGCGCCGCTGCTGCTGGATGTGACCCAGCCCCAGTGGCCCGCGGGCCCCTTCGAGGCCGTGTTCACGGCCAACACACTGCACATCATGCCGGCCGCGGCGGTGCCCCACCTGCTGGCGGGTGGCGCCCGGGTGCTGGCCGCTGACGGCCTGCTGCTGATCTACGGGCCGTTCCGCTACGGCGAGCGCCACACCGCCGCCAGCAACGAAGCCTTCGACGTCCACCTGCGCCAGCTGGATCCGGCCATGGGGGTACGCGACGCCGAGGCGATCCAGCGCGAGGCCGCCGGCCTGGGGCTGCACCTGCAGGCCGATGCGTCGATGCCCGCCAACAACCGGCTGCTGGTGTTTCGGAAGAACGCCGAGGGACGCGGGGGATGAAAGGCTGAGGAGCGTTCACCTCGACCCGGCGGCCACCGCCGTTCGCCCATGAAATTCGTCCTCTGGGGCACCTACTGCGCCGACGTTCTCGAGCGCCGCATCCCCTTTCGGGAGGAGCACCTGGCCGGACTGAAGCGCCAGAAGGAGGAGGGCGTGCTGGTCACCCTGGGCCCCACGGCCGACACCCGCTTCGTGTTCGGTCTCTACGAGGCCGACGACCAGGAGACGGTGGAAGGCCTGGTCAAGGGGGACATCTACTGGCGCCAGGGCATCTGGACCGCCGTGGAGATCCACCCCTGGATCCAGGCCTTCTGAGCCCGCAGGGGATCAGGCCCGGGGCCAGCCGTCGAGGGCCTGCTGCCACACCCAGGCCGCCACCGCCTCCGGCCCGCCCTCGCCCAGGGACTGGGCATAGCCACCCATCTGGCCGATACCACCGGCGGCGATCGCGGCGATGGCGTCCGGGGAGGCGACCCCGTTGCGCTCCAGGGCCGCCAGCTTGAGGGTCTTGCCACGGCGGATGATGTTGCCCCCCTGGAGGTGGCAGCCGGCGCAGTGGGCCCCGAACAGGGAGCTGCCGGCATCGAGAACGCTCACCTGGAGCACGCCGCCATCGATGACCTCCGCCTGAGGGACCTCCGCTTCAGGACCGGGGGACCCGGACGAGGGTGATGAGACGGGCGGTGACAGGGGTGGTGAAACGGCAAAGGCCGCCCCGGGAAAGCCGAGGGCGGCCGGAGGCAGGACCAGGGCCAGCAGCAGCAGCAGGGCCACCAGAAACGACACCAGCCGACGCCAGATGATCAATCCTCGTCGTCGGCGCTGCCGGCGGGGATCAGGCGGATCTGCTTGCGGCCCAGCTTGATCTCGAACTCATCGCCGGGCTTGAGATCCAGCATGGCGGTGTAGGCCTTGCCGATGAGGAGATTGCCGTTGCCCTGCACCGTGGCCACGTAGCTGAGCTTGCGCCCGCCCTTGCCCACCTTGCCGGCCGCACCGAACTCGACGCCTTTGGCTTCGAGCAGGGCCTCGTAGAAGGCGGTGAAGTTCAGGCGCTCGGCGCCATCCTTCTTGGTGGAAACATAGCCACAGGCCCGAACGATCTCGGACTTGCCGACATCGCCGAGCTCCTTGACCTTGGCCAGCAATTCCGATCCAGTCAGCATGGTATGTAGGTGGAGGCAGGTGTGAGGTTAGGTGTAAAACATACACCAGCGCGATCAGCCTTCCGCCGATAGCGGCCACCATCAATGCACAACGACCGCCTCGATGCTGCCGATCCGTCCTCTGCGTCCCGATGATTGCCAGCAGCTGATCGCCGTTTATCACGAAGCGGTCATCAGCCAGGCCGGGAACCTCTACAGCCCGTCGCAGATCGAGGCCTGGTCACAACAGGCCGGTCGCAATGATGACTTCCGGTCGTCATTGCTACGCGGCCATGGGTTGGTGAGCACCACCCACCATGACGACACGATCATCGAGGCATTTGCCCTTCTCGATCCCGTCGACCGGCTCGCCCTGCTCTACTGCCGGGGCCGCTCGAGTCGCCAGGGGCGGGCCAGCGCCCTGCTGGAGGCCCTGGAAGGGCACGCCCGCTCGCGGGGGGTGGCTCGCCTGCGCACCGAGGCCAGCCAGCTCTCCCGGCCCCTGCTGGAGCGGCGGGGCTGGGTGGTGGACGCCGAGGAGACGGTGACGCTCGGCGGCGTGGCGTTCCTGCGCTGGCGGATGGGCAAGGATCTGCTCTGACGCCCGTCCTGCGCCCGATGGCCGAAGCCCAGCTGCAGCAGTTCCTGGAGAAGGTGCGCCAGCTCCAGGCCTTCGTGGCCCTGAGCGAGGCCGACCCCGCCCTGCGCCAGGCCCTGCGGGACTGCGGTGACCACCATCAGGTGGTGGCCCTGGCCCGCTCCCGCGGCTTCGAGATCGGCCGCCGCTGGGGGGAGACGCCGCCGGAAGAGGGGCCCGCGGCCGACGCGGCGGATGGCGGGGCCTCCCTGGTGCGGAGCCCCTGCCCCGCCGACGGGGAGGAGGTCACCACCGTGCTGCTGCAGACCCCCCAGCTGCGGCTGGTGCGGATTCACTCGTGCAACGCCCGCAGCCCCGAGGGCTTCTGGTACGACCAGGCGGACGATGAGTGGGTGGTGCTGCTGCAGGGGAGCGCCACATTGCAGTTTGCCGATGAGGCCGAACCCCATGCCCTCGCCTGCGGTGATGCCCTGCTGATCAGTGCGGGCCGTCGGCACCGACTGCTGGCGAGTGACCCGCCGCCTGGAACGATCTGGCTGGCCCTCTTCTGGCCAGCTCTTCCCGTTCCCTGACCTCCCGCTCATTCGCCTCCCGCTCATTGACCTGGCGCACCATCCAGAAGGCGGCCGCCAGGCACAGCACGGCCACCCCCAGGCCCACCACCAGCATCGGCTTGTTCTCGGCATTCGGAGGCAGCACGATCACCTTCCGGGCCACGGCGGTGATCGCCGTGAGCAGCACCAGCTCGATCTGCACCACGTGGCGGCGCAGGTAGGAGGTGATGTTCTGCAGCACCTCGATGGCGATCAGCAGGTTGAGCAGATCGCCCAGCACGGCGATGAGCCCCTCCCCCTCCCAGCGCACGGCGGGATCGAACAGCTGGAAGAGCAGTTCAACGGAGAACTTGAGGGCGGCCACCACCAGGACCAGGAACAGCATCACGGCCAGGAGCTTGGCCACCAGGCGCTCACCCCGGTCGATCAGGTGGAGGAAGGGCTTGTCCTGGAAAATCCGCTGCAGACGTCGCATCAGTTCTTGAAGGGCTGGAAGTTCGGCTGGGCCGGTGTGTCACTGGGGGGATTCTCGATCACCGTGTCGCAGGTGACGGAGCCGTCCGGCCCGGTGACGCAGTTGGTGGGCTTGATCTGGGTTTCCGGGCCCACATTGCCACCGCGCTTGAGCATGAAGGACTCCACCTGGGCCTGGGCCGCGGGGGAGAAGCAGAGACCACTGACCAGGGCGGCGGCGGCCCCCATGGACCAGGGAAGGACGCGGCGGGAGACGGCGGAGGCGTTCATGGCGGTGGGCGTCGGCAGGGGCCGCAGGATCGTTCAGCCCCCACTCTGGAGGCTGGTCGCCTGGCCCGCCAGCACGGATGGCCAGGCCGTTCAGGCCCCGCCGTCCGCCCGGATCTCCTGCAGCAGCAGGTCGAGCTGTCCCATCGAATCCTGGAGCAGGCCATCGTCTCCAGCGGAATCCGCAGCGCCGCCGGGCTCCTCGCAGAGCCAACCGGCTTCGATGGCACAGAGCCGTTCCGCCAGACCGGCCGCCCCCTCGCGGCAGTAGGTGCGATGCAGTTCGTCGATCAGCACCGGCATGCGGATCGAACCGGCCCGCAGGGCCCGCCGCAGATCGGACTGGGTGCGGCCACTGAGGCGCAGCCAGTCCTTGAGGAGGCTCTGCAGCTCATCGAGCTGCTCCGGACTGAGGGTGGGGGCGGAGGCGGGCATCGCCGGACCCTACCCCTGCCGGCGGGACAGGGGAAACCAGCGGTCGAGCCGGGTCTGGGCCCGGGCGCGGATCGCCGGGGTGCGATGGGTGCCGCACAGCCCCAGCAGGGCGGTGAGGGCCACCATGTCGTCGCTGAAGCCGGCCGCCGGGATGAAATCGGGGATCACATCGAGGGGCAGCAGCAGGTAGGTGAGGGCCGCCAGGACGGTCAGGCGCACCTGGGGCGGCGTGCCGCCATCAAGCAGCAGCTCCAGGCACTCGAAGGCCGGACGGGCGATGGTGCGGCCGGCGCGGCGCAGCAGCCGCACCAGCAGGGCCTCGTCGACCACCGAACTCTCGAGCACCTCGGCATCAACGGGGTCGTGGCCGGCACCGCTCTGATGAGCGGCGGCCTGGTCAGCAAAGGCAGTGGCCGAAGGGGCACCAGCCATGGCGATCTGCTCGGGAGGAGGGACACGCCTCAGGACGGGCGTGACGTCATTCTGCGGGCGCTGGAGGTGGGTGGACGAGGGGCGGATCCCCCACCCTTCACTCCTCGACCAGGCCGCTCTCGATGCCGGTCTTGCGGAGCTTGCGCAGGGCACGCTGCACCACCTGGCGGCAGTACTCGCGGCTGCACTCCAGCTGACGGGCCACCTCGGCCAGGGTGCGCCACTCGTGGCTGCCGTCGAGCCCGAAGCGCAGCATCACCACCGTGCGTTCCTTGGGGGTGAGGTTGGACTTCTCCAGCAGCGTCCATACTGACTCGGTGCGCTCGGCCTGCTCGGCCCGCTCCATCGGCGCCGGCTCGTTGCTGGGCAGCACGTCGACCAGCTCGGAGGGATCGGCCTTGGAGCGCACGGCCCCCTGCAGGCTCACGGTGACGCTGCGCAGCTCACAGCCCAGCAGATCCTCCACCTCGGCCACGGGCAGCCCCATGGCGGTGGCCAGCTCGGCGGCGTTGGGGGAGGAGCCGTGGGACTGGAGGTGACGCGCCTTGGCGGCCCGCAGCCGGGTGAGCTTCTCGTTGACGTTGACCGGAATCCGGATCGTGCGGCTCTGGGTGGAGAGGGCACGGTTGAGGCCCTGGCGAATCCACCAATAGGCATAGGTGCTGAAACGGTGACCGCGGGTGGGGTCGAACTTTTCGACCGCGCGCGTCAGACCGATGGTTCCTTCCTGGATCAGGTCCAGGAGATCAAGACCCTTGCCTTGATAACGCTTGGCGAGGTTGACGACGAGCCGCAGGTTGGCTGTCACCATTTGCTGTTTTGCGCGCTCCCCGGTGCGCAACGTGCGCTTCTCGAGATCATCGAAATCGCAGGCAGGGCCGCTGCCACCGGCCTGGGCGCAACGTTCGTTGAGGCTCACCATCGCCTGCACTTTCCGCCCGAGCGTGAGCTCCTGCTCAGGGGTGAGCAGCTGATGGCGGCCAATCTCGCCGAGAAAGGCACTGAGGGAACTCGCCATAGAGCATCTGAATCGCTCTGTCGAACCTAGGGTTGTTTCCGGATGTTCCTGAAACGAACAGAAAGCCTTCAGTGTTCCGTTGCGGCTTCCACATACGACGCCCTCCAGCGTCCGTTGTTTCCATAATTTGTGCTGATTTCCTCTTTCCAGGGCCGCCCAGGGTTCCCGGTGAGCGGGAGCCAGCCGCTACCGTCCGGGGCGATCACCTGACTCCAGCCGATGGCCGGGCTTCTCTCCATCCCCTCCGAGGTGCTCTCCAGCGCCGGAGTGGCCTATGTCCACTACCTGAGCTTCATGGTCTGCTTCGGGGCCCTGGTGCTGGAGCGGCGCCTGATCCGGCCCGACCCTGACCGCAAGGACGCGATCCTGATGGTGATCACGGACGTGACCTACGGCCTCGCCGCCCTGGGGGTGCTGCTCAGCGGCATCCTGCGGGTGCTCTATTTCGGCCAGGGCTCCAGCTTCTACACCGAGAACCCCCTGTTCTGGTGGAAGGTGGGCACCTACCTGGCAGTGGGCGCCCTCTCCCTCTACCCCACCATCACCTACATCCTCTGGGCCATCCCCTTGCGCAAGGGGGAGCTGCCCAAAGTCAGCGAGGCCCTGGCCAACCGCCTGCGCTGGGTGCTCAACATTGAGCTGGCGGGCTTCGCCGCCATTCCCCTGATGGCCGCCCTGATGGCCCGCGGCGTCGGACTGGCGGGCTGATGGTCCGGCGCTGGCGGCTCCGGCTGGTGCTGGGAGGCGCCGCGGCGGCCCTGCTGCTGCCGTCGCTGCGGCTGGCGGCAGTGGCGGCCTCCAACACCCCCACTGCCGCCACCGGCCCCACCTGTGCCCCCGGCCGGGCCAGCCGGCCGATGGAACCCAGCCGCCCTGGGGCCGCAAAG
>NZ_JAGQBM010000037.1:0-27490 GCF_024345635.1 Cyanobium sp. Lug-B | reverse complement strand
GTCCCCGCGGCGGATCGGGCCGCCCCCCGCCGGGAGCCGGCCCAGGGCGGTGACGGCCAGCAGGCGCTGGCGGCCGCCGCTGCAGTCGCCCCCGAGCAGCACGCCGCCATGGGCCGCCAGCAGCTCCGTCATGCCGCCGTAGGCCCCCTCCACCCAGGCCCAGGGCGTGTCCCCAGGGGCCACCAGGGCCACGGTGATGCCCACGGCGCCGCGGCAGCCCATGGCCGCCAGATCGGAGAGGTTGGCTGCCGCCGCCCGCCAGCCCACATCGGCGGCCCCCATCGTCGCCGCACTGAAGTGGACGTCCTCCACCAGCACGTCGGTGTTCAGCACCAGCGGCGGATCCCCCGCCGGGTGCGCTCCCAGCTGGGCCGCTCCCAGAAGGGCGGCGTCATCGTCGAACTGCCCCGGGGGGGCGAAGGCGCCGAGGCGCCGGATCAGCTCCCCTTCCCCCAGCTGCGCCAGGGTGGGCCCCTCAGGCATGGGGGCGCAGGTTGTCGGCCCCCTCGACCACCGTCGCCTTGACGATGCCGTCGTCGGCGGTGAGCTCCTCGAGCACGTCGAAGCCGTCCACCACATAGCCGAAGGCGGCATAGCGCCCGTCGATGAGGTTGAGGCCCGCCGGGGTGAGCTCGGGCTCGAACAGGAACAGGAAGAACTGGGAGGAGCCGTCGCCCAGGGCCTCGTCGGAGTGGGCCCACCCCAGGGTGCCCTTGCTGGCGAAGGGCAGCACCGGTTCGGCCTTGAACATCCCCAGGTCCTCGAAGGTCTGGTTGTAGAAGGGGGCCTCCTGGCCGGGCACCATGATCTCCAGGGGCACGGTGCGCTCCTGCTTGCTGACCGGATCCACGTAGCCGGTGGCCGGGCCGGCGGGATCGCCGGTCTGGAGCACGTAGAAGTCCTCGGCGCGGTTGAAGGGCAGGCCGTCGTAGAAGCCGCGCTGCACCAGGTCCACGAAGGCGCCGGCGGTCAGGGGGGCGTTGTAGCCGTCCACGACGGTGGTCAGGTCGCCTTTGGTGGTGGTGAGCCGCACGGTGGCCCGGCCCAGCAGCCGCGGCAGCCCGTCGAATTCGGCGGGAATCGTGAACGGGAAGGGCCCCACCAGCAGGGCCTCGGCCTGGCCGATGTCGGCGAGGGCCTCCCGGCGGGCGGCCAGGAACCGGTCCCGGTCCTGGGCCTCACCGGCGGCCGCCAGCTCCTGCAGATGCACCGCCGTATCGGCCAGCAGGGCTTCGGCGGTGGGCCGGTCGGCGGCATCGAAGCTGGCCAGGATCCGCTCCCGGCTGCCGCCGAGCTGGGACTCGGCCCGGCGGACGGAGCCGGTCAGGCTGCTCCAGCGCTTGGCCCGCAGGTCGTCGCTGGTGTCCTCGAGGCGGTGCTGGAGCCCCTGCAGGTCGCCCTGCTCCATGGGAAGGGCGTTGCGCAGCAGGGCGGTGGGATCACTGACGGCATTGCCCTGGGGCAGGTAGGCCCAGGCGGCGGGGACCGCCAGCAGCAGGGTGAGAACGAGGGTCAGGGCGGCCCCCAGCCGGGCGGCCAGCGTGGTGGTGAACCCGATGCGCCTGCGTCGCCGGTCCATGCTTCCCCTGTGACTGCCTGGACTTTGGCACAACCGGCCCGGGCCTCCGCCGCCGTCGTCCGCAGGTGGGCCTGTAGCCAGACGTACAATCCCCCGATCCGATCCGCCGGAATGATCTCCAGCAACGACTTTCGCACCGGCACAACGATTGAGCTGGATGGCCAGGTCTGGCGCGTCGTCGAATTCCTTCACGTCAAGCCCGGCAAGGGCTCGGCCTTCGTGCGCACCAAGCTCAAGGGCGTCCAGAGCGGCAACGTGGTGGAGAAGACCTTCCGCGCCGGGGAGACCATGCCCCAGGCCCTGCTGGAGAAGTCGACCCTCCAGCACACCTACATGGAAGGCGATGACTACGTCTTCATGGACATGGCCTCCTACGAGGAGACCCGCCTGACCGCCAAGCAGATCGGTGACGGCCGCAAGTACCTCAAGGAAGGCATGGAGGTGAGCGTCGTCTCCTGGAACGGCAAGCCCCTGGAGGTGGAGCTGCCCAATTCAGTGGTGCTCGAGGTCACCCAGACCGACCCCGGCGTCAAGGGCGACACCGCCACCGGCGGCACCAAGCCGGCCATCGTCGAGACCGGTGCCCAGGTGATGGTGCCCCTGTTCATCACGATCGGCGAGAAGATCAAGGTCGACACCCGCACCGACAGCTATCTGGGCCGGGAGTCCTGATCGCCATGCAGCTCGATCACGACCAACTGCGCCAGCTGCTGGCCCTGCTCGGGGACAGTGACATCCAGGAACTCCGGCTCGAAGGCGACGACTTCCGGTTGGAGGGGCGCCGAAACCTGCCGGCCCCCGCGCCGGCGACGGTCACAATGGTGCAGGCTCCCGCCGGGGCCCCACCGCCGGCTCCCGCCCCTGCGGCCGCGGTCGCGCCTGCCCCGGGGCCTTCGGCGCCCCCGCCGCCCGCCGCTTCCGTGCGCAGTGATCTGCAGGCCGTCACGGCGCCGATGGTGGGCACCTTCTACCGCTCCTCGGCTCCGGGGGAGGCCCCCTTCGTGGAGGTGGGCAGCCGCATCAGCGCCGGCCAGCCCGTCTGCATTCTTGAGGCGATGAAGCTGATGAACGAGCTGGAGTGCGAGTTCAGCGGCGAGGTGGTGGAAATCCTGGTGGAGAACGGCACGCCGGTGGAATTCGGCCAGGTGCTGATGCGGATCAAGGCCGGCTGAGGGCGAACGCCTCCGGGGGCGGGCCCAGCTCCCAGGCGGTCTGGATCGCCGCCGCCATGCTGTCGGCCCTGGCGATGCCCCGGCCGGCGATGGCGAAGGCGGTGCCGTGGTCGGGGGAGGTGCGCAGGAACGGCAGGCCCAGGGTGGTGTTGACGGCGGCGTCGAAGGCCAGCAGCTTCACCGGGATCAGCCCCTGGTCGTGGTAGAGCGCCAGGTAGCCGTCCGCCCCTTCGCCCTGGCCCCTCCAGGCGGCGGCCGCCTCCAGCCAGCAGGTGTCCGGCGGCACCGGCCCCTCCAGGCGCACCTCCGGATGCCGGCCCTGCCACTCCTGCAGGGCGGGAATCAGCCAGTCCTGCTCCTCGCGCCCCAGGTGGCCCCCCTCCCCCGCATGGGGGTTCAGGCCCGCCACCACCAGCCGCGGGCGGCTGCGGAAGCGGCGGCAGAAGGCCAGCAGGGCCTCCAGCCGCTGGTGCACCAGCTCCGGGCCGAGCCGGGCGCTCACTTCCGTCAGGGGGATGTGGGTGGTGGCCAGGAGCGTGTTGAGCCGCCAGCCGCCGGCGGGAGCCACGGCGGTGAACAACATCCCGGCGTCGCTGGCGCCGGTCAGTTCCGCCAGCCGCTCGGTCTGGCCCGGGTAGGCATGGCCCGCCGCCTGCCAGCTGGCCTTGGCGATCGGGGCCGTCACCAGGGCCCGACCGCCGCCGGCGCCCACCAGCGCCACGGCCTCGCTCAGCCAGGCGAAGCTGGCGGCACCGGCGGCGGGGCTGCTCACCCCCGGGACCACCGGCTGCTCCAGGGGGATGTCCACCAGGGCGAACGCCTCCGGGTCAGCCAGGGGAGCGTCGCTGCGGGCCAGCAGCTGGCGGTGGCATTCCCGCAGCCAGCGACCGCAGCCCACCAGCACCACCTCCTGGCCGGCGGGCCGGGGCCGGGCAAGGGCCTTGAGGGTCACCTCGGCGCCGATGCCGGCGGGATCCCCCAGGGCGATGACGAGGCGATCCGCAGTAGTTTTCATGCCATCGGGCGCTGTCGGGGTCGGTTCATGGTCCGCTTGCTGGTGCTGGGCCTGTTGCTGCTGGGTGGGGGACTCGCCTTCCGGAACAGCTGGGTCGTGGTGGATTGGGAGAAGATGGGCAAGGACACGGGCCTGTCCTCCCTGATCGATCCTTCGATCTTCGGCGCTCAGAAGAAGTCGCCGCTGCAGGACGCCAACCCCTCCCGGTAAGTGGGGTAGAGCAGGCGGTAGCCGAGGTCGTCCCTGAGCCTCCGGCTGCTGGCCCGTCGATTCTCGCTCCAGAAGCTGCGGGCCATGGGTCCCATCGCCGCGGCCACGTCGTCGAAGCGCTGCACGTCCGGCAGCCGGCAGCCCAGCAGATGGGCGGCCAGGCCCAGGATCTCGCTGGAGGGGCAGGGGAAGGTGTCCGCCAGGATCAGGGTGTCGGGCCTGGCCTCGGGGGACAGGGCGATGGTGTGCAGCACCGCGCCGACGATGTCGTCGACGTGCACCCGCGAGAACACCTGGCCGGGCTTGTGGATGAGCCGGGCCGTGCCGTTGCGCAGGCTCAACATCGGGTTGCGACTGGGGCCGTAGATGGCGGGCAGCCGCAGCAGCTGCACCGGCAGGCCGCTGCGGCGCCAGGCCTGCTCGCAGGTCAGCCGGGCCTGGCTGCGCTCCAGCAGCGGCCGGGTGGGGCTGGTCTCGTCCACCCAGGCGCCGCCGGTGTCGCCGTAGACCCCGGTGGTGGAGAGATAGCCCACCCAGACCGGTGACAGCTGACGCAGGCGGGTCTCGAGGGACTCCAGCACCGGATCGCGGCCGCCGGCATCGGGCGGGATCGTCACCAGCACGTGGCTGACCCCGGCCAGGTCGGCCTGGCTGGGCAGGGCGCCCTGGTCGGGATCGAAGTGCAGCCAGCCCCGGTCGTCGCCCGGCGGCGCCGGCTGGCGATGGCTGAGCAGCACCGGCACGCCGGCCGCCTCCAGCGCCAGGGCGAGGCGGCGGCCGGTGTAGCCGCCGCCGAGCACCAGCATCCGGTCGATGGCCGCGGCCGCCGCGGGCAGGGCCGGGTGGTCGATCCGGCCGCCGTCGACCCCCGGGTTGACAGAATCTGCCGTCATCAGTACATCTGTATCACTGTCCGTTTCTCCATCCCGTGACCACCTCGTCGTTCGGTGCCAGTCTCCCTGTCGGCCCCGCGCCCTCCCGCCCCCTCTGTCGCCCCTTCGAGCGGGCCCTCGACCAGCCGTTCGCCGGCCGCGGCCATCGGGCCCCGGCGCGCCACCACCGCGCCGCCGCCCCGCTGCTGCTGGCCATGGCGCTGCTGCTGGGGGCCGTGGTGCTGGCGCCGGAGCAGCCCCTCGATCAGGAGGCCATCTGCCACCGCCACAACGGCGTGGAGGCCTGCCGCGTCTGGTGAGTCACCTCCGCTTCGGCGGCCGTGGCCGTCTCCGGTTCGGCGGGGGCCACCCACTGGAGCAGGCGCAGGGCCAGGCGCAGATCGCCGTCGGTCCAGGCCCGCAGGGCCATCGCCCGGCGCGGGTCGTAGAAGGGCTGGCTCCGGTACCAGACGAACGCATCGCTGTCCCCCTTGCGGCCGTTGCAGCCCAGGCAGGCCGGCACGCAGTTCTCGGTGATGCTCTGGCCGCCGCGGCTGAGCGGATGCACGTGGTCGATGGATTCCGACGCCTCACCGCAGTAGAGGCAGCGGCGGCCCGTCATCCGGTGCAGCGACTGTCGCCATCGACGCGCTCGCAGCTTGGGGCAGAGGTCTTCGAGAAAGACTCCATCCCTGGCCTGCATCAGCGCGCCTCGGTTGGCGGAAGTTTGCCCTCAGCGTCCCGGGTGTCAATGTGTTCATGATTGCTTTTTGCCGCATTGGCCACCCCCCTGGTGCAGATGCGCCTGGGCGCCTCGGGTCTGATCGAGGTGGTCAGTCCGTTCGACGCGGTCACCCAGGCGCAGCTGCGGGCCATCCGCCCCCGGGGCCAGTGGCTCAGCCGCCGCGGCTGCTGGCAGTTCCCCCTCGAGGCGGCCGCGGCGCTGCAGCAGCAGTGCGCCGGCCGCTTCCCGCTCACCCCGGAGCTGGCCCGCTGGTTCGGCTGGCTGGGCCAGCCCCTGCCGCCGCTGCCCCCCCACCGGGCCCTGGTGGCGGCGGCGGCCGCCGCCGATGAACTCCCCGACGGCCGCCGGCTGTTCCGCCACCAGCGGCTGGCGGTGCGCTGGCTTCTGGCCCGCCGCGGCGCCGTGCTGGCCGATGCCATGGGTCTCGGCAAGACCCTCAGTGCCCTGGTGGCCGGCCGCGCCCTGGTGCGCCTGGCCGACTGCCGGCTGGTGGTGGTGGCCCCGGCGGGGCTGCATCACCACTGGCGCCAGGAGGCGGCGGCCCTGGGACTGCGCCTGGAGCTGCACAGCTGGGCCCGGCTGCCGGCCGAACTGCCGGCCGCCGGCACGGTGCTGATCGCCGACGAGGCCCATTTCGCCCAGTCGCTCCAGGCCGCTCGCACCCAGGCCTTCCTGCGCCTGGCCCGCCATCCGCGCCTGCGGGCGATCTGGCTGCTCACCGGCACGCCGATGAAGAACGGCCGGCCGGTCCAGCTCTTTCCCCTGCTGGCCGCCATCGGCCATCCCCTGGCGGCCGACCAGCGCCACTTCGAGGAGCGTTACTGCCAGGGGCACTGGCGGGAGCAGGGGGGGCGGCGGATCTGGCAGGCCAGTGGCGCCAGCCAGCTGGAGGAGCTGCAGCGGCTGGTGCGGCCCCTGGTGCTGCATCGCCGCAAGGGCCAGTGCCTGGACCTGCCCCCGAAGCGGCGGCTCGAGCGGTCCGTCAGCCTCGATCCTGCCGGCGCCGAAGCCTTCGAGCGGGCCCTGCAGGGGCGGATCGACGACTACCGCCGCCGGGCCATGGCCGGCGAGGTGCGCCGCGACGCCGAGGCCCTGGCCGTGTTCACGGCCCTGCGCCAGATCGCCTCGCACCACAAGCTGGACGCCACCGTCTCGCTGGTGGCCGACCTGGTGGCGGCCGGCGAGCCGGTGGTGGTGTTCACGGCCTTTGTGGCCACCGCCCTGGCGCTGCACCGGCAGCTCGGCCGGCCGGGGGACGGGGGCCCCCTGGTGGGCGCCGTGCCGCCGCGGCGGCGGCAGCAGCTGGTGGATGCCTTTCAGGCGGGCCGGAACCCCGTGCTGATCGCCACCTATGGCACCGGCGGCCTCGGCTTCACCCTGCACCGGGCCCGGCATGTGGTGCTGGTGGAGCGGCCCTGGACCCCGGGCGACGCCGAGCAGGCGGAGGACCGCTGCCACCGGATCGGCATGGGGGCGGCGCTCACCAGCCACTGGCTGCAGCTGGGTGTGGCCGACCGGCTGGTGGACGACCTGATCGCCAGCAAGGCCGAGCGGATCTCCCTGCTGCTGCAGGGCCAGGACAGCCTGCGTCGCCAGCGGGCCCTGCCGGCGCTGGTGCGCCAGTGGCTGGAGAGCGGTTGAGTCGGAGCCGGCCCTCAGCCCCCCGGGCGGGCGGGGGTGTCGTCAGCACAGCTGCTGCTGCGCACCTCCAGGTCCTGGCGCAGGATCGGATCCAGCTTGCCCTTCGGTACCCCGGCGGCCAGAACCTTGGCCCGGGCGATGTCCCGGCAGGCCGCGGTGGTGTTGCCGGCCAGGGTATGCAGCAGGAAGCGCTCGTTGAGGGGCCCGGGATCCTTGGGGAAGGCCGCCACCACCCGGTCGCACTGGCTCAGGGCCCCGGGCAGGTCCTCCAGCTTCACGGTCCGCAGGCAGTCCTCCCGGGTGATCGGCCGCTGGGGAAGGGGCTCCTCGGCACAGCCGCCCAGCAGCAGGATCAGCAGCAGGCCCAGGGGACGGGCGGCGGCTTGCAGGCGGGCCCGCTCAGTTGTAACGCTCACTCCGGGTCATGCCGCTGCCACCAGCCTTACCACCGCCGACGACCGAGATGGAGGTGGGGCCGGGTTCCGGGCTGGCCGCGGTGCTGCCGGAGGTGCGCGGCGTAAACAGTTCTCCCAGGAAGCGGCCGCAGTCGGGGAAGGTGCCGGGGTTCTGGACCACGGCCTCGGTGATCATCACCGCCGCGTGTTCGGGGGAGGTCTTGAACAGGCCGGCGCTCTGGCGCTTGATCAGGGCATAGGCGGCGTTCCAGCTCACCTCGTGGACGTTGCCGTTGTTGCGCATGAAGCAGTACACCTGGGCCCCCTTGCCCCCGGGACCCTCGATGTCATTGCCGGCGCGGGCGCTCTGGGCGGTGCCGGCACCGCCCAGCAGGACGGCCGCCGCCGCCAGGACGATCGGGCCCAGTCGGTGATGGAGAGAGTGGCGTGTGGCCATCGGACCGGAAGGGAAGAACGAGGTGGCCCAACGTATCGACCCCAGCGGCTCTGTCCAGGGCGGTCAGCCGCCCGGTGGGGTGGCGGTCGCCGGCAGCACCAGCCGCACCACCAGGGGGAGGATCACCAGCACCGTGATCAGACGCACGGCGTGCAGGGTGGCCACGGCCGCCCCGACGCCGAACTCGGCGCCGACCAGGCTCATGCCGCTGATGCCCCCCGGGGCCGCCCCCAGCAGGGCCACCACCGGATTGACGCCCATCAGCCGGCTGCAGCCCAGCCCCACCACCAGCCCGGTGAGCACCAGGGTGACCGTGATCAGAAGGGCCGGCCGCCACAGCTGGCGCAGTTCCAGCAGGGCCGTGCCGGTGAGGCCCGTGCCGATCACGGTGCCGATGCCGATCTCCAGCAGGGTGCGGGTGCCGACCGGCCACTGGGCCACCTCCAGCCGCCCCGTGACGCTGACCAGGGCGGCCCCCAGCAGGGCGCCGGCCAGGGGGGCCGCCGGGATGCCGGTGCGCAGGGCCAGCAGACCGCCGGCAAGCCCCGCCAGCGCGTACATCAGCAGATGCCAGGCATGGTTCATCCGACGTTGGGCCCGATCCACAGGACCCACTCTGGGAGATCCGTGCCACAGGTGCTTGAGGGGGTGCTCCGGGTGTGTTGTCATGCGGCACAGCCCAGTCGCTTTCCCCGCCATGGCCCCCGCCTCGGTGTCGTTCCGCATCAGCCGCAATGCCGAAGATCTCGCCGAAACCATCCATGCCCTCTCCCAGCGTCTGGTGACCCTGGAGCAGCGCCTGGCGGCGGTGGAACTGCAGGCCTCCAACCAGGCCAGGCCGGACCCCCAGGAGCTGGCCAGCCTCGACAACGTCGAGCGGCTGCTGCAGGACTGCCGCCACCTGCTGGAGATCGGTGCCCCTTCCGAAGCGCCCACCGCCTCCGAGGCGCCCACCGCGTTCGACAGCCAGGAGGACGTTGCTTACCCCACCGCGGCCTGAATCGCGGCCCCCTGGTCAAGGGTGTCAAAATGAAAAGAAAGCGGGTCATGGCCTTCCCCACTTCCCCTTACCAGTCATCCTCAGTCGCTCTGCACGGCCAGGGAGCCGCCCCACGGGCCTCCAGCCCAGCGCCCCACTGCCAGCTCCGCACCCATTCCCAGGAAGAGGGCGATCACCAGCTCGAGAAGCTGGAATTCGCCCTCGCCGTCGCCCTCACCCGGGGCGACCTGCAGCGCTCCGACCAGCTGCGCTCCCAGATCGCCGCCCTGGGCGGCAATCGGGAGGAGCCGGGCACCTGAGCCGGCCGACCGCCGGCGCCGAGCGCCATCAACGATCCGTCGCTGGGTGCAGAGAGATCGTCTCTTTTCCCCCGCTCTTCTGACCCCGCGGGACAGACTGTTACTGTTTCCCGTAAGATGTAAACAGAAAAGGGGCCGTTGGATGCCGACAGGCCCTTTTACCTGTTTTCGAAGCTGCGAAATCTTCGCCGGTCATGATCGTTGCCAGCCCACCGACCCCCGTCACCTTGACGCTGGAAATGCCCGCACGGCCAAGGTCCGGCGTGTCACCCCTGTCCGATCCGGCCGCGCGTCAGCGTCTGCTGCTGCAGGCGGCGGCACTGAATGAGCAGGCCCGTGTGGCCGCCAGCGAAGGGGATATTGAAGGGTCCGCCCGGGCGATTCTGCAGGCCCTCGACTGCGAGCGCCGGGCCGGCGGTCTTGGACTGCAGGTGCTGCAGCTGATCAAGCCCCGGGCCTGATTCCCGACCCCGGGATGGGATGGCCAAGGAGGGCAGGCTTCACCTCTGCCGTTGGTTTCCATCCCTGGGTTCCAGTAAAAAGAGGTCCAAAGCCGCACAAGCAAAGCCGAGGCCCGGTAAGCCCGGAGTGAAAAGAGTGGGCCAGATGTCAGGCTTGAGCGTTAAATCCTGAACTGGCTGATCAAGCGGGTGACCGGACTCGAACCGGCGACGTTCAGCTTGGGAAGCTGACATTCTACCACTGAATTACACCCGCGTTATTTCACTCCCAGCTTCACCTTAGCAAGGCTCCGGTCACCACCCCGGGGTCCGGAGCCCCGGGGAAGGCTGGTCAGGGATGGGCGGGCACGAACCCCGCCCCGCCAAGCCCCCCCGCCCCGTTGGCCAGCGGCTCAGCCGGCCAGCGCCGCCGCCGCCGCCGCCACCCCAGCGCCGATCGGAGCCTTGGCCAGCCCAAGGTCCTGCAGGGTGGCCTCGATGGCCGCCACGGCGGTGAGCACGTCGCGGTCGCAGACGAAGCCCAGGTGGCCGATGCGGAACACCTTGCCCTTGAGGTGGTCCTGGCCGCCGGCCAGCAGGATGTCGAACCGTTCCTTCACCTGCTTGCGCAGGGCCTCGGCATCGATGCCCTCCGGCGCCACCGCCGTGATCGCCGGGCTGCCGTGACCCTCGGCCGCATACAGGGGCAGGCCGATGGCCTTCATCGCCGCCTGGGTGGCCCGGCGATGGCGCTCGTGGCGGGCGAAGATCGCCTCCAGGCCCTCCTTCTGCATCATCCCCAGGGCGGCCTCGAGGGCGAAGTAGAGGTTGATCGCCGGGGTGAAGGGGTTGCTGTCGTCGTCGGCCGCCTTGCGGTACTTGCCCAGATCCAGATAGAACTTCGGCAGATCGGAGCGCTCGTAGGCCGTCCAGGCCCGCTCGCTCATGGCCACGAAGCTCAGGCCCGGCGGCATCATGTAGCCCTTCTGGGAGCCGGAGCCCACCACGTCCACGCCCCAGGCGTCCATGGGCACGTCGCAGGCCCCCAGGCTGGTGACGCAGTCGGCGATGGTGAGGGCCGTGCCGTGGGCCTTCACATGGCCGGCGATGGCCTGCAGGTCGTTGATCACCCCGGTGGAGGTTTCCGAGTGGGTGAGGATCACCCCCCGGATCTCCTTGGCGGTGTCGTCCTCGAGGGCGGCGCGGAAGGCCTCCGGATCAAGGGGCTGGCCCCACTCCGCCTTGATCACCTCCACGTTCAGCCCGTAGGCCTTCGCCACCTTCACCCAGCGTTCGCCGAACTTGCCGTTGTCGCCGCAGAGCACCTTGTCGCCGCGGCTGAGGGTGTTGACGATCGCCGCCTCCATCGCCGCGGTGCCGCTGCCGGTGATCACCAGCACGTGGCCCTTCGTCTGGTGCAGCCACTGCAGCTGCTCGGTGGTGCGGCGCACGATCTTCTGGAAATCGCCGCTGCGGTGGCCGATCGGATGGCGGGCCATGGCCTGCAGGACGGTCTCCGGCACCGGGGTGGGGCCGGGGATCATCAGAGTGAGCTTGTCCTGCATGAGCGGTGGGGAACGAAGGAGCGCGGGCCCGGCGAAGGCAAGGCGATCGACCACCATAAAAAACAGCGTTCCCGCCGGCCATCGATTCCCTGCGCCCCCCCTCCGCGGCCCCGCGGGGCTTCACCCTGCCGGTGTGGCTGGCGGCCGCGGCCCGTGCCGCCCTCGGGGCTCTGCAAGGGGAGCCCTTCAACGCCGCCGTGTCCCTGGAACTCCTGCAGCCGCCAGGGGTGGTTCCGATCCCGGTGCGGGCCGCCGCGCCGCTGGGGGACGGTCTGGCCCTGGGGGAAAGCTGCTGTGATCCGGGTGAGGGGCTGGACCTCACCCGCGGCCTGGCGGTCTGGGTGCTGGCCCGCTGGCTCCCGGGTGACGGGCCCTGGCTGCAGTTGGAGCCCGGCGAGGGGGTGGGGGTGCACGGGGCGACCGGGGAGGCCTGCCTCTCCGCCTATGCCCGGCAGCTGCTGGAGGCCAACCTGCGGCCCCTGGTGCCCGCCGGCCGCCGCCTGGGGCTCACCCTGGTGCTCCCCGCCGGCCGCCGCCTGGCGGAGCGCACCAGCAACGCCGCCTTCGGGGTGGTGGACGGGCTGGCCCTGATCGGCACCCAGGCCGAGGTGCAGGCCGGCGCCGACCCGGACCAGCTGGCCCGCACCCTGGCGGCGTTGGCGACGCGGATGGCCGCGCCGGGGGCCGGCGGCGACCTGGTGCTGGTGATCGGCGAGAACGGCCTCGATCTGGCCCCCCGGCTGGGCCTGCCGCCGGAGCTGCTGATCAAGGCGGGCAACTGGCTCGGCCCCGTGCTGGTGGCGGCCGCCGAGGCGGGGGTGGAGCGGCTGTTGCTGTTCGGCTACCAGGGCAAGCTGATCAAGCTGGCCGGCGGCATCTTCCACACCCACCACCACCTGGCCGACGGCCGTGCCGAGGTGCTCACCGCCCTGGCCGCCCTGGAGGGGGCCGGTGGCGCCACCCTCGCGGCCCTGCACGGGGCCGCCACGGTAGAGGCCGCCCTGGCCGGGCTGGAGCAGGCCGATCCCGACCTGGCCGGACGCCTGCGGGCCCGGATCGCCGCCGCCATCGAGAGCCGCTGCCGGGCCTACCTGGCCAGCCATGGCGCCCCGCCGGCCGCCGTGGGGGCGGCCCTGTTCGACCGTCAGCGCCGGCTGCGGGTCTGCGGGCCGGTGGGGGCGGCGCTGATGGAACGCTTCAGGGGCGCGACCTAGGGTGCTGGCACCGATCACCGGGCCCAGGCCCAGGCCTCCTTCGAGCCGATGTCCCAAACGACGCAGACCGCACCACCGGGTTCGGAACGGGACCATGCCAGCGGTTCCCGCCGTCACCCGGCCATCGTCATCCTGGATTTCGGCTCCCAGTACTCCGAGCTGATCGCCCGTCGGGTGCGGGAAACGGAGGTCTTCTCCCTGGTGATGGGCTACACCACCAGCGCCGCGGAACTGAAGGCCCTCCAGCCGAAGGGAATCATCCTCAGCGGCGGCCCCAGCTCCGTCTACGAGGAGGGGGCCCCCACCTGCGACCCAGGCCTCTGGGACCTGGGCATCCCGGTGCTGGGGGTCTGCTACGGCATGCAGCTGATGGTGCAGCAGCTGGGGGGATCGGTGGTGGCCGCCGGCCGGGCCGAGTACGGCAAGGCGCCGCTGCACGTCGACGACCCGGTCGACCTGCTCACCAACGTCGAGGAGGGCTCGACGATGTGGATGAGCCACGGCGATTCGGTGGAGTCGCTGCCGGAGGGCTTCGTGCGCCTCGCCCACACCGACAACACCCCCGAGGCCGCGGTGGCCGACCATGCCCGCCGCCTGTACGGGGTGCAGTTCCATCCCGAGGTGGTGCATTCCACCTGCGGCATGGTGATGATCCGCAATTTCGTTTACCACATCTGCGGCTGCATCCCCGACTGGACCACGGCCGCCTTCATCGATGAGGCCATCGGCGAGGTGCGTGCCCAGGTGGGCGAGAAACGGGTGCTGCTGGCCCTCTCGGGCGGGGTGGATTCCTCCACCCTGGCCTTCCTGCTGCACCAGGCGATCGGCGATCGCCTCACCTGCATGTTCATCGACCAGGGCTTCATGCGCAAAGGCGAGCCGGAGTTCCTGATGGATTTCTTCGATCGCCAGTTCCACATCAATGTGGAGTACATCAATGCCCGTGAGCGGTTCATCTCCAAGCTTGCCGGCATCACCGATCCGGAGGAGAAGCGCAAGATCATCGGCACCGAGTTCATCCGCGTGTTCGAGGAGGAGAGCCGTCGCCTCGGCCCCTTCGACTACCTCGCCCAGGGCACCCTCTACCCGGATGTGATCGAGAGCGCCGGCACCAACGTGGACCCCAAGACGGGCGAGCGGGTGGCGGTGAAGATCAAGAGCCACCACAACGTGGGCGGGCTGCCGAAGGACCTGCAGTTCAAGCTGGTGGAGCCGCTGCGGCGTCTGTTCAAGGACGAGGTGCGCAAGGTGGGCCGCAGCCTCGGGCTGCCCCAGGAGATCGTCGGCCGCCATCCCTTCCCAGGCCCCGGCCTGGCGATCCGCATCCTGGGGGAGGTCACCGACGACAAGCTCGACATCCTGCGGGACGCTGACCTGATCGTGCGGGAGGAGGTGCGCGATGCCGGCCTCTACAACGAGATCTGGCAGGCCTTCGCCGTGCTGCTGCCTGTGCGCAGCGTCGGGGTGATGGGCGACAAGCGCACCTACGCCTACCCGATCGTGCTGCGCTGCGTCTCCTCCGAGGACGGCATGACCGCCGACTGGTCGCGGCTGCCCTACGACCTGCTGGAGCTGATCTCCAACCGCATCGTCAACGAGGTGCGGGGGGTGAACCGGGTGGTGCTCGACATCACCAGCAAGCCCCCCGGCACGATCGAGTGGGAGTAGGCGGGAGTGCCGGGCTGGCCCGCAGGGGCCGGCTTCGATAATCTCGGCACCCGGCCGTTCGCTCCGTGCCTCCCGTCTCCCCCGCCGTCGCTGGCAGCCCTGCCGGGGCTGAGCAGGACCCCCAGATGCACCGCCGCCTGCAGCAGGACAGCATCCTGCTGGCCGGCAAGACCATCTTTCTCAACCCTTTCCTCTACTGGCGTCGTTTCGATGCCAACACCGACCGCTGGCTGCGGGAACCCGGCCAGCTGCCGGAGGAGCAGATCCGCAGCAACCGGTTGCGCTTCTATCCCGAGGTCGACTGGGACGCCCTCGATCCGGCCGACCTGGCGATCAAGGAAGGGGCGGTGGAGATGTTTCTCAAGAGCCTGGAGCTGATCAGCACCTTCAACCCCGACCTCAGCGCCGGCCACCTGCTCGAGGTGGAGCGCAAGATGGCCGTCACCAAGAAGAAGGCCTTCGAGCGCTGGGTGGCCCGGGCCCTCGACCGCCGCGGCAAGGAGAGCCTCAGGGAGCGGCGCCGCTTCGACCGCGACCGCTGGCTGCGGGGCTGGATGGAATGGCTGTCCCTCGAGGGCACCCGCCAGGCGCTGCTGCCCTTCAGCGTGCTGCTGGTGCTGGCCGTCGGTGGCGGCTGGTGGCTGGGCAGCACCCGCTTCTGCGGCCAGGTGATCGTCGATCCCGGAGTGCAGCGACCCGCACCCTGAGCGGGGCCGTCCCACACGTCAGACTGGAAAGCCCGGTCCGGGTTCCGACGTCATGGCTGCCGATCCCCTCGATTCCCTGCGCCTGGCCCTGATGCAGGACGTGCTGCCGGTGGGACTGGCGGTGGTGGAGCGGGTCCGCAAGGGGGGCCCGGCCGAGGTGCTCGCCGCCTTCGACGGCACCAGTGCCGATCCCCTCGGTCAGCTGCGCCAGGAGGGGGAGCCCGCGGCCAGCCAGGTGAGGGAGAACCTGGATCGTTTCCAGCCCGGCCTGGGCAACCCCGTGATGAAGGTGGAGGTCCGCGACGTCGGTCCCGAAGAGGGCTCCGCTGGCCCGTTCCCCGGGGCCGCCCCAGCCGCCTGGGACGCCCCCCCGCCACCCAACCCGGCGGATCCGGCCGAGCTGCTGGCGGCCCTGGAGCGGATCGAGACGCGCCTGGCCCTGCTCCAGAGCCGACTCGGCTGATGGTGCGCGCTGCCGGCGGCGGGGTCGGGGCCGGCTCCACCCGCCACACAGGGACCGGCCACCAGGCCGCCCTGCTGCTCACGTTCATGCTGCTGGTGCTGGCGGCGATCCTCGGGCGCCTCGCCTGGCTCCAGCTGCTGCATGGGGCCGAGAACCGGGCGATGGCGGACGAGAACCGGATCCGCCTGCTGCCGCGCAATCCGGTGCGGGGCCGCCTGCTGGATCGCAAGGGGCGGGTGCTGGCCACCAACCGGCTCACCTACAACCTCTACCTCCAGCCCCTCCAGGTGGACGACCGTGGCTGGCCCGGGCTGCGCGACCGGCTGGCCGGCCTGCTGGCGATCCCCGCCGACCGGCTTGAAGCCGCGCGGAAGCGCGGCGCCAACGCCCAGGGGTTCCGGATTCCCCTGGCCCTCTCGCTCACGCCGGTGCAGGTGCTGCGCTTCCGGGAGCAGGCCGGGTCGCTGCAGGGGGCGGAGGTGTCCGAGGACGTGCTGCGGGCCTATCCCGACGGCAGCCTGGGGGCCCATGTGATGGGTTACACGAGCAGCATCACCGAGGAGGAGTACGCCGCCCTCAAGGACCACGGTTACCGCATCAGCGATCGCATCGGCCGCAGCGGGCTGGAGAAGGTCTACGAAACCCACCTGCGCGGCGAATGGGGCGGCCAGCAGCTGGAGGTCAACGCCGAAGGCCAGGTGCAGCGGGTGCTGGGGGACAAGCCCGCCAAGGCCGGCAAGGATCTGCGCCTCACCCTCGACCTTGACCTGCAACGGGCGGCGGAGAAGGCCCTCGATGGGGTGCGCAAGGGGGCGATCGTGGCCATGGACCCCCAGACCGGCGCCGTGCGGGCGATGGCCAGCCGGCCCAACTTCGATCCCAACATCTTCTCCGACGGCCCCACCACCGCCCAGTGGAACGCCCTCAACCGGCCGGAGGCGCCGATGCTGAACCGGGCCTTCCAGGGCTTCCCGCCGGCCAGCACCTTCAAGGTCATCACCACGATCGCCGGCATCGAGTCCGGCAAGCTCAACGAAACGTCCACCGTGCCGACGGTGGGCTCCTTCTGCTACTACGGCCAGTGCTACGCCGACCACGGCTCCTTCGGCAGCATCGGCTTCCCCTTCGCCCTCGGGGTGAGCAGCAACAGCTTCTTCTACAAGGTGGGGCTGATGGTGGGCCCCGATGAGATGTTCAAGGCCGCCCGGCGCATGGGTTTCGGCCGCCGCACCGGCAGCGAGCTGTCCGCCGAGGAATCCCCGGGACTGCTCGGAGACCCGGCCTGGAAGAAGGAGGTGTTGGGCGAACCCTGGACGCCGGTTGACACGATCACCTCCTCGATCGGCCAGGGGGCGGTGACCGTGACGCCGATCCAGATGGCCCGCCTCTATGCCGCCGTGGCCAACGGCGGTTGGCTGGTCACCCCCCACCTGGTGGAACGCGACTACCCCCGGACGTGGATCGGCCTGAAACCGGCCACCCTGCGGGTGCTGCATGCCGGTCTGCGCCAGGCGGTCACCAGCGGCACGGCCACCATCCTCAACGACCCCAGCCTGCCGCCCGTGGCCGGCAAGACCGGCACCGCCGAGGATCCGCCCCGTCCTGATCATGCCTGGTTCGGCGGCTACGCCCCGGCCACCGGTAAGCCCACCCTGGTGATCGTCGCCTTCGGCGAGAACTCCGGCGGCTACGGCGGCACCGTGGCCGCTCCGATGGTGAAGGCCCTGATGACCGTCTGGTTCCGCGGCGTCAAGCCGCCGGTGGTGGCCCGGCCGGGCTGAGGACCCTCAGGCGGCCTGGGGCAAACGGCCCTGCTGGAGCACCTGGCGGTAGTAGCCCTGCAGCTGGGCGGTGGCCCCGGCCCAGCCCCAGCGCTCGGCCTCCTCGCGGGCGGCCAGACGCAGCTGGCGGCGGGCCGCCGGATCCCCCAGCAGCCGCTGCACGGCCGTGGTCAGGCTGGCGGGCTGGTCGGGGTCGTAGAGGCAGCCGTTGACGCCGTCGCTGACGATGTCGGGGATGCCGCCCCGGTTGGCCCCCACCACCGGGCAGCCGGCGGCCATCGCCTCCAGCAGCACCAGACCGAGGGTTTCGGTGCTGGAGGGGAACAGGAAGGCGTCGCCGCTGGCGTAGGCCGAAGCCAGCTCCTGGCCGGCCAGATAGCCCACGAAGGTGGTGGCGGTGCCGTCGAAATGGCGCTCCAGCTGCTGACGGTGGGGACCGTCGCCCACCAGGGCAAGCCGGGCCTGGGGCATGGCTTCGAGCACCGGCCGGATCCGTTCGATCTGCTTCTCCGCCGAGAGCCGGCCGATGTACAGAAGCAGATGGCCGGTGTCGTCGTGGCCGCCGTGGAGCCGCTCACGCATGGCGCCGGAGGCCAGTTCGGGGCGAAACAGGTCGGTGTCGACGCCCCGCTGCCAGAGGGCCGTGTGCTGGATGCCCCGGGCCGCCAGCTCATCGACCATGGCGGTGGAGGTGCAGAGGTTGAGCTGGGCCTGGTTGTGGGCGGCCTTGAGCAGTTCCCACAGCAGGGGCTCCAGCATCCCCATGCCGTAGTGCTCCAGGTACTTGGGCAGATGGGTGTGGTAGCTGGCCACCAGGGGCAGGCCGCGGCTGCGGGCCAGCCAGATGCCGCCCAGCCCCAGCACGGCCGGATTGACGACGTGCACCAGATCGGGGCCGAAGCGGTCCAGGGCCTCCGAGACCGCCGGCCGCGGCAGGGCCAGCTTCAGTTCGGGGTAGAGCGGCAGCGGCATGGCCGGCACCCCCACCACCCGGGCCCCCATGTAGCCATCGGGAGCGCCCTCGGGGCAGAAGATCAGCACCTCGTCGCCGGCCAGCACCAGCTGCTGCACCGTCTTGGTGAGCCGCGTGACGATGCCGTCGACCTTCGGCAGGAAGGTTTCGGTGAAAAAGGCGATCTTCACGGGGGGGAGATCAGGCGAAGGCCTTGATCGCTTCGGCCTGACGCTGGGTCCAGGCGGAGAGGCAGGGGATCTTGGAGCGGTCGCAACGGTCGGCCCAGCGTCGGGCCACGTCCACCACCTCGGCCAGCAGGCCGTCATCGAGCGTGGTGGGCTTGAGGCCCAGCTCGATGAAGCAGCGGTTGTCGACGATCAGATCGTTCTCGATCGCCTCCTTGCGGGGGTTGGGAAGGTAGTTGATCTCGGCGCCCGTGAGGGCCGCCACCTTGCGGGCCAGTTCGCCCACCTGGTGGCTCTCGGTCATCTGGTTGAAGATCTTCACCTTCTCGCCCGGCTCGGGGGGGTGCTCCAGCGCCAGCTGGACACAGCGCACCGAATCGCGGATGTGGATGAAGGCCCGGGTCTGGCCGCCGGTGCCGTGGACGGTGAGGGGGTAGCCGATCGCCGCCTGCATCAGGAAGCGGTTGAGGACGGTGCCGTAGTCGCCGTCGTAGTCGAAGCGATTGGTGAGCCGGGGATCCCGCTGGGTGAGCTCGGTGTTGGTGCCCCAGACGATCCCCTGGTGCAGGTCGGTGACCCGGATCGCGTCGTTCTTGTTGTAGTAGAAGAACAGCAGCTGATCCAGCGTCTTGGTCATGTGGTAGACGCTGCCGGGATCCGTGGGGTGCAGGATCTTCTCGGTGAAGCAGGTGCCGTCCGGCTGGGGCACTTCCACCGTCAGGTAGCCCTCCGGGATCGTGGCGCCCCGGTGGGACCCGTAGCCATAGACGCCCATGGTGCCCAGGTGCACGATGTGGACGTCGAGGCCGCTGTCGACGATGGCCGCCAGCAGGTTGTGGGTGCCGTTGACGTTGTTGTCGACGGTGTAGCGCTTGGTGGCGCTGCTCTTCATCGAGTAGGGGGCGGCCCGCTGCTCGGCGAAGTGGACGATCGCCGCCGGGCGCTCGCTGCGCAGCAGCTCGAGCAGCCGGTCGTACTCCCGGGCGATGTCGAGGTGCACGAAGGTCATGGCCCGGCCGCCCACCTGTTCCCAGGCCCGCAGGCGGTCCTGGATCGTGGCGATGGGCGTCAGCGACTCGACGCCCAGGTCGATGTCGATCTTGCGACGACTCAGGTTGTCGACAATGACGACGTCGTGTCCGGCTTCCGCCAGGTTCACGGCACAGGGCCAACCACAGAAGCCGTCGCCGCCGAGAACGAGAACCTTCACCCCAGACTCCTGAACGAGCAGTTGCTCAGACGGGCAAGCTACTACAGGCCTCAGAGGCCTAGCCCTCAGCTGATGCCGGCCGCCACCGCCACCATCACGGCCACCAGCACCAGGCCGCCGATCAGCAGCATCCGGTTGGCGCCGCTGGTCTCGCCCGCCTCCTGGAGCACCATGCGGGGCTCCTTGGCGAAGGCGTTGAGCTTGCCGCCGTCTTCTTCGGTGACCTGCATGGCTGGGGATCGGTTTGCGGCAAACCCTATGGAGCGGGCCGGCGATCGGCCCGATCGTCAATGGTTCGTCACACGCCCCTCCAGGGGAGAACTGGCCCGGGCCTCGGCCCGCTGCGGCAGCCGGCCCGCCAGCAGGGCGGTGCGACCGGCTTCGGTGGCCAGGGCCATCGCCCGTGCCATCGCCGGCGGGTCCCCCGCCAGGGCGATGGCGCTGTTGATCAGCAGGGCGTCGGCGCCCATCTCCATGGCCTGGGCGGCCTCACTGGGCACCCCCAGCCCCGCATCCACCACCACCGGCACGCCGGCGTTCTCGATGATCAGGGCGATGTTGGCGGCGTTGCGGATGCCCTGGCCCGAACCGATCGGCGACCCCAGCGGCATCACCGTGGCGCAGCCGGCCTCCTCCAGCCGCTTGGCCAGCAGTGGATCGGCGTTGATGTAGGGCAGCACCGCGAAGCCTTCCTTCACCAGCTGCTCGGCCGCCTCGAGGGTGCCGAAGGGATCCGGGAGCAGGTGGCGGGAGTCGGGGATCACCTCCAGCTTGACGAAATTGTTGTCCTCCTGGCCCGCCAGCCGCGCCAGCTCCCGGCCCAGCCGCGCCACCCGCACGGCCTCCTCGGCGGTGGCGCAGCCGGCTGTGTTGGGCAGCATCCAGATGCGGTTCCAGTCGATCGCCTCCATCAGGCCGCCGTGGCCCGGGGCGCCGCTCTGCACCCGCCGCACCGCCACGGTGACGATCTCGCAGCCACTGGCCTCCAGGCTGGCCTGCATCGTCTCCAGGCTCGGGTACTTGCCGGTGCCGGTCATCAGGCGGCTGCGGAAGTGGCGGCCGGCGATCACCAGATCGTCACGGGAGGTCAGGGGGGCGATGGCGGTCACGGTCGGGGGCCTGCGGCGGACGGGCGCATCCCGATTAGTCTGCCTTCTGCCACTGAGACCCACGCCATGCCGGTGCCCCTGGCCGCCGTGCCCCTGCTGCTCGCCGCCAGCCCGGTCTTCGCCGCCAGCCCGGTGCTTGCCGCCAGCCCCCTGCCGGCGGATGGATTCGTGCCCTTCACGGCCCCCGAGATCCAGGCCATCAACCAGGACGGCGGCACCAACGGCGAAGTCGAGACCTTCGATCCGATCGCCCGGGCCCGGCTGATCGCCGAGCAGATGCCCCGCCGCTGGAGCGGCCGCTACCAGTCCTTCAGCGGCGGGCCCGCCGTGCCCGGCCAGCTGCGGATCGACGGGGCCCCCCCGGTGGGCCCGATGGGGGATCTGCGGGGGGCGGTGGCCGTCGGCGGGGTCGAATCCCCCGTGCAGGGCAACCTCAACGCCAAGTCGGATCAGCTCGACCTGCTGCTGCTGGGGGACCCCCTCGGCGGCGCCCTGGAGCCCGGTGGCGCCTTTCAGAGCGTGCAGGGCCTGTCGCTGAGCGGCTGGCGCGCGCCCCGTCTGACAACCCCAGGCGGCCGGCTGCAGCTGGTGCCGGAGCGCACGGCCCAGGCCCCCGCCGCTGCCGATCCCGCCCCGGTGCGCGGCCTCTGGTGATCCAAGCCGTGGCGCCGGCCACCGGGCCGGCCATGGCGGCGGTAGCCAGGCGGGCCGGTGGGCGTCAGGAGGCCTTGCCCTTCTCGCCCTCCTCCTGGCCACTGCGCCGTTCCAGGATCGCGAGCCGCTTGCGGGCCGTCTTGTTGGTGGCCTCCAGCTCCAGCACCTTCTCGTAGAGGCTGCGGGCCTCGTCGGCCTTCGACTGCTTCTCGAGGGCGAAGGCCAGATTGTTGAGGGCCACCGGGTAGTCGGCCTTGGCCCGCAGGGCCGCCCGGTAGTGACGCACGGCGGCGCTGTAGTTGTTCTGGGCCGCCAGGGTGAAGCCGAGGGCGTTCTCCATCAGGGCCCGCGCCTCGGCAGGGACCTTCTCGGCGTCGGCCAGCTTCAGGGCCTGCTTGAGGTTGCCCTGGGCCTCGGTGTAGAGGCGCTTGCGCAGCTGCACCGAGGCGAGCTCATAGAGGGTGGAGGCATCCCTGGGGCCGCCAGCGGCCTTGTCGTTGCCTCCGAGGCGGGCCAGCGCAAGCTCATCCTGCCGCACCCGCAGGATCTGGCGGCCGACCACGATGGCGGCCACGCCCAGGAGGGCGATCAGGCCGAGCAGGTAGGCCTGGGGCAGCAGATCGGTCATCGGTGCCGGCCGGACGGTCGGGGCTGGGGGGACGGCGTCAGTGGCCTGCCGCGGTGGCCACGGCGGTGAAGCTGGCGGGATCGGCCACGGCCAGCTGGGCCAGCATCTTGCGGTTCAGGCGCACGTCGGCCCGCTTGAGCCCACCGATCAGCTTGCTGTAGCTGAGTCCGTTCATGCGGGCAGCGGCGTTGATCCGGGCGATCCAGAGGCGGCGGAAGTCACGCTTGCGGCGGCGACGGTCGCGGTAGGCATTGCAGAGGGCCTTCATGACCCGCTGGTTGGCGGTGCGGAACAGGCTGCCGTTGCTCCCCTGGAAGCCGCGGGCGAGGCGAAGGATCTTGTTGCGGCGTTTGCGGGCGACGTTGCCCCTCTTGACGCGGGCCATGGGAGGTGAGCTTGGGGTAGGAAACGGGGTGGAGAAACAGGAGGGCGGACGCTCCGAAGGCAGTCCGACCGGACTCAGCCGGCGTAGGGCAGCATCCGGGCCACGTTGTCGTGGTCACGATCGTCAACCACCGCCATCGTCCCCAGGTAGCGCTTGCGCTTGGGGCTCTTGTGATCGAGCAGGTGGTTGAGGAAGGCACGCCGGCGCATGAACTTGCCGGTGCCGGTGGCCTTGAACCGCTTCGCGGCCGCTTTGCGGGTCTTGAGCTTCGGCATCTCGGTAGGCGCAGGCACAAACAAGCACACTACGACGCGGGTGAACCCTCCTCCAACCCCCCCTGCCCGTCGATGTCGCTGCGTCCCCGCGTCCTGCCCCGGCTGCTGCTGGCGGCGGCGCTCCTGTTCCCGGTCGGCTGCCGGGCCGAGCAGGGGCCGCCCGCCCTGACGCCGCCACCCCCTCCGGACGCCCGGTCCCCTGGGGAGACCAGCCTGATGCACTGGCCGGTGGCCCGGCCGGAACCGGTCACGGCGGCCCGTCCGGTGCTGGCGGTGGCCCTGGCGGCCCGCCTGGGTCCGGCGGCAGGAGACGCCCCCGCCGCGGCGCCCCTGCGCCTGCGCAGCAA
The DNA here is from genome assembly GCF_024345635.1 of Cyanobium sp. Lug-B. Classification (NCBI taxonomy): domain Bacteria; kingdom Bacillati; phylum Cyanobacteriota; class Cyanophyceae; order Synechococcales; family Prochlorococcaceae; genus Cyanobium; species Cyanobium sp. Lug-B. The sequence goes on along the minus strand of NZ_JAGQBM010000037.1, from coordinate 4,519 downwards.
CGAGGGCCTGCTCACCCTGATCGACGCCAATGGCCAGCGCTTCCAGGCGCCCTCCCTGGTGCTGCACTGGCGCCGGGAGGCGCTGCCAGGGCCCGTGGGGCTGCGGCGCCGGGTGCTGGGTCCGTTCGCCAGCTTCGAGAGCGCCGAGCAGGCGGCCGGGTTGTGGCGTTCGGTGGGGGTGGCGGCCGTGATCGCCCGGCCCCGCGAGTGGGAGGTGTGGGCCCCGGTCGGGGCCCCCGACCCCGCTGCGCTGCCCGAGGGGCTGCGCCTGCAGGCGTACGAACGGACGGTCAGCGAGCGCGTCGGCCTGGAGCTGCGCCGGGCCCAGGGGGTGGTGCCCCTGGCCGGGCCGATCCGGGTCGAGGCCCCCGGCGGCCTGCTTTGGAACCAGGGGGTGTACGCCGGCCCCTTCCAGCTGCTGAGTGACGCCCACGGCGGCTGGAGCCTGGTGGAGCAGGTCCCCCTGGAGCGCTACCTGGAGGGTGTGGTGCCCCACGAGATCGGGGCCGGGGTGCCGGCGGCGGCCCTGGAAGCCCAGGCCGTGCTGGCCCGCACCTGGGCGGTGCGCAACCAGCACCGCTTCGCGGCGGACGGCTACCACCTCTGCGCCGACACCCAGTGCCAGGTGTACAGCGACCCGCGCGATGCCGGCGCCGCCGTGCGCCAGGCCATCGCCGCCACCCGGCTGGCCGTGCTGATGGGTGCCGATGGACCCATCCACGCCGTCTACCACGCCAGCAACGGCGGCATCAGCGCCGGGTACCAGGAGGCCTGGAGCGGGCCGCCGGTCCCGTACCTGAATCCCTTCCCCGATGGGCCTGCCCCCTTCCAGGCCCGCTTCCCGGTGCCCCTGGCGGCCGCCGCCCTGCCGACCCTGCTGCGGGACGGCCAGGCGGCCTGGGGGGCCGACCATCCCGTCTTCCGCTGGCAGCGGCGGCTCACGGCTGCCCAGATCGCCACCGCCCTCGGGCCGGGGCGGGCGGTGGGCCGTCCCACAGCCCTGAAGGTGCTGGCGCGGGGCCCCAGCGGCCGGGTGCTGGCCCTGGAAGTGCAGGGAACCGGGGGCCGCACGGTGCTGCGGCTGGATGCGATCCGGCGCACCCTGCGCACCCTGCCCAGCACCCTGTTCACCCTGCGGCCGGAGGGCGAGGGGGTCTGGCAGCTGTCCGGCGGGGGCTTCGGCCACGGGGCCGGGCTCTCCCAGGCGGGGGCGATCGATCTGGCCGGTCGCGGCTGGAGTGCCCGGCGGATCCTGGCGCACTACTACCCCGGCACCTCGCTGCAGCCCCTGGGTGCCGGCGGCGATTCCCCCTAGAGTCACCGCCTGCGTGAGGTTCACCATGGCTGCCGGCGGCAGTGACAGCGGCAGTGGCAGCGATCAACGCCGTGCCAAGGCGGCCCTGTTCCTCGCCTGCTGCGGCCTGGTCGGGATCGCCCCCCACTGGTTGCCGCCGGGCCGCAGCCTGGTGCCGGCCCTCACCCTGGCGACCCTGCTCGGGGGTTACAGCCTCAGGACCGTTCTGCTGCAGGCCTTCCGCCGCAGTCCCAGCGTGGCTCCTGCGGCGGCGGCCCCGACGGCGGACGGCCCGGCCGTCGATGTGGTGGTGGCCGCCCGTGATGAGCAGGCGGTGATCGCCCGGCTCGTGGAGCGCATCGCCGCCCTGCGCTGGCCCCAGGGGCAGCTGACCCTGTGGGTGGTGGATGACGGCAGCGACGATCGCACGCCCGAGCTGCTGGCAGATCTCCAGGAACGCCATCCTTTCCTGCGGGTGCTGCGCCGGCCCCGGGATGCGGGCGGCGGCAAGTCGGGGGCCCTGAACCTGGTGCTGCAGCAGCTGGGCGGCCGCTGGATGCTCGTGCTCGACGCCGACGCCGATCTGCAGCCGGATCTGCTGGAGCGCCTCGTGCCCTGGGCGGAGGCCGGGGGCTGGGCGGCGGTGCAGCTGCGCAAGGCGGTGGCCAATGCCCAGACCAACCTGCTCACCACCGCCCAGGCGATGGAGATGGCCTTCGACGCCATGATCCAGGAGGGGCGTCTGGCCAACGGCGGCGTGGCCGAACTGCGGGGCAACGGCCAGCTGCTGTCACGGGAGGCGCTGCTGACGGTCGGCGGCTTCAACGAGGACACGGTGACGGACGATCTCGACCTGAGCTTCCGTCTGCTGCTCGAAGGTCTGCCGATCGGCGTGCTCTGGGATCCGCCGGTGCAGGAGGAGGCCGTGCTGACCCTGCCGGCCCTCTGGCGCCAGCGCCAGCGCTGGGCCGAGGGCGGTCTGCAGCGCTTCTTCGACTACGGCCCGGGCCTGGTCTCCGACCGGCTCGGGTTCAGCCAGAAACTCGATCTCACCTGCTTCTTTCTGCTGCAGTACGTGTTGCCGGTGGTGGCCAGCGCCGACCTGATCGGCACCCTGCTCACCCGCACGGCCCCCACCATGTGGCCGTTCTCGATCGTGGCCCTGGCCCTCTCGGGCATGGCGATCGCCACGGGCTGCCGCCGGCCGTCGGAGGGTCCCCCCCTGCCGGCGATGAACCCCCTCAGTGCCGGGCTCGGCATCCTCTACCTGGTCCACTGGTTCCTGGTGATCCCCTGGGTGACCCTGAAGATGGCCCTGCTGCCCAAGAAGCTGGTCTGGGTCAAGACCCTGCACCTGGGACAGGACCATGGCGATCCGCTGGCCCCGGCCGACCCCGGCGAGGGGGCGGTGGATTCCGATCCCGAGCTCGCCTCGGAAGCCAGCCATGTCTGAGGGCGCGGCAGCCCACTGGCCGGGCGGGTCGCCATGAGCCGCGGTCGGGGGCCCGGCGAGCGGAAGGAGAGTCCGGCCCCGCCGTCATCGGCACCGCTGGTGTCCGTGATCATCCCCAGTTACAACGCGATTCGCTACATCCAGGACACCATTGCCTCCGTCTATGCGCAGGCGCACCGGCCCCTGGAGGTGATCGTCGTCGATGACGGCTCGACGGACGGTTCGTGGGAGCTGCTGGAGCAGCTTCAGGCCACCACGTTTCCGGAGCTGCTGGTTCTGTGTCACCCGGGTCGTGAGAACCGGGGCGAAACGATCGCCCGGGCCCTGGCGCTGGGCAGGGCGTCGGGCCAGTTCATCGCGGTGCTCGATGCCGACGACCTGTTTCGGCCCGGGAAGCTGGAGCGTCAGCTGCAGGCCCTTGGCCAGCACCCCGATGTCGTGCTCTGCCATACGGCGGTGGAGGTGGTGGGTGACACCAGCCGGTCCAGCTACTTCCAGTCCCATTTCAACAACAACCCCGACGGGCCCTATCGCTTCTCCCATCTCTCCGAGTATCTGATCAGAAACAGGATCTGCAATTCCTCGGTTCTCGTCAGGGCGGAGGCTCTGCGATCGGTGTCCTGGGCGACGAATCTGGTGCTGGGCTTCGGCGACTGGCTGTGCTGGGCTCTGCTGGCCCAGCGGGGGCGCTTTCTGTATCTGGAACAGCCCCTCACCGGTTACCGCGTCCATCCCGATTCCAAGACCACCGCTTTTGTCAGGCACAAGCTGCGGCGGCTGTTCGCCCTGCTGGAGTTCAAGCTGGCCCTGCTGGCCCGACTGGAGCAGCCCGTGCTGGCGGCCAGGGTGTTTCTGTCTCTCTGCGAGACGATTCGACTGATGATCGTCGAGTATCTCTGGGATCCGGCCGGGCACGTCTACGGCAACCCGCCGATCACCATCAACCCGGTCGTGCGCCTGCTGCTGCTCACCGGCAAGGTGGCGCGCTGGGCCGGCCACGTCCCACGGCGGCTGCGGGGTGGCCGGATGTCGTCCTGAGGCCCTCAGGTTCCGGGCCGGTGCGGCCGTTCGCGATCAGAGCAGTCCGGCATCGCCGTTGAGGCCGCTGATCACCTCACCGTTGAAGAACTCGGCCAGGCGCGTGGCCTGGGCATCGATGGCTGCGGGCATGGGCGCCGGCACGGCCGCCGTGGCGGCCCTGGGTTCGTCGGGCTGTTCCCTGGCCGCCGGGGGGCTGGGGGTGGAGGGCCTGGCGGCGGCCGGAGCGGCGGTGGCCGGAGCAACGCTGGCTGTGGTCGTGGCTGCGGCTGTGGCTGTGGCTGTGGTGGGCCGGGCGGAGGAGGCCACGGGTGGGCGGGCCGGGGCCGGTGGAGCCTGGGGGCTGGTCGGCCGGGCGCCGGGGGCGTCGCTCCCCGCCTCCAGGGTCAGCTGGCGCGGGCTTCCCAAGGCGCTGGCCACCGCTTTCTCCAGCAGGGGCAGGCGGCTCTGAACCATGGCCATCCAGGTTCCGGCCACCCGCACCACCGCCCGCCGCTCATCCAGCCGCAGGAGCTGGGCCTGCTGGGAGAGCAGCATCCGGGTGGAGGGGAGTTCCAGCCCGGCGAGGATCTGCTGCCACAGTTCGGCCAGATCCTCGCCGGCGGGCGCCGGTCCCTCCGGGGCGGTCGCCGGATCCGGTGGGGGAGCGGCCGGCACGGTCCCGGCGGTGGCCGCCGGGGCCATGGCCGGGGTCGGATCCGGGGGTGCCGGCGGTGGTGGGGCGGAAGCGGCCG
>NZ_JAGQBM010000036.1:0-27815 GCF_024345635.1 Cyanobium sp. Lug-B | reverse complement strand
CCCGCCGCCCCGGCTTCCGCCCGCCCACCCCGGCCGGCGCCCGCGCCCCCGGCGCCCGGCGCCCCGACTGGGACGACAGCGCCAAGCTCGAGGCCCTGCGCAGCCGCACGCCCCAGAAGCAGCGCCAGAAGGTGCACATCATCGGCGAGAACGATGATGCCCTCACCGCCGAGACCGGCGGCTACGCCGGCGAGCAGGAGGCCATGGTGCTCCAGGCCAGCCTGGCGCGGCCGGCCAAGCCCCGCTCCGCTCCCGGCACCGCGGCCAAGCCCACCGTGGCGGTCCGCAAGCGCAAGAAGGAGACCACCCGCCAGCGTCAGCGGCGCCGCGCCATGGAGCTGCGGGCCTCCCGCGAGGCCAAGGCCCAGCGGCCCGAGATGCTGATCGTGCCGGAGGGCAACCTCACGGTGCAGGAGCTGGCCGACCGCCTTGGGGTGGAGAGCTCCGAGATCATCAAATCCCTCTTCTTCAAGGGGATCAGCGCCACCGTCACCCAGACCCTCGACCTGCACACGATCGAGACGGTGGCCGAGGAGTTCGGCGTGCCCGTCCTCGAGGACGACGTCGAGGCCGCGGCCAAGAAGACCGTGGAGATGATCGAGGAGAGCGACAGGGCGCACCTGATCCGGCGCCCGCCCGTGGTGACCGTGATGGGCCACGTCGACCACGGCAAGACGAGCCTGCTCGACGCCATCCGCAAGACCCGGGTGGCGGCCGGGGAAGCCGGCGGCATCACCCAGCACATCGGTGCCTACCAGGTCGACGTGCCCCACGGCGACGAGCACCGCAAGATCACCTTCCTGGACACCCCGGGCCACGAGGCGTTCACCGCCATGCGGGCCCGCGGCACCAAGGTCACCGACGTGGCGGTGCTGGTGGTGGCCGCCGACGACGGCGTCCGCCCCCAGACCCTGGAGGCGATCAGCCACGCCCGCGCCGCCGAGGTGCCGATCGTGGTGGCGATCAACAAGATCGACAAGGAAGGGGCCCAGCCCGACCGGGTCAAGCAGGAGCTCTCCGGCCTCGATCTGGTGGCCGAGGACTGGGGCGGCAACACCGTCATGGTCCCCGTGAGCGCCATCAAGGGGGAGAACATCGACAAGCTGCTGGAGATGATCCTGCTGGTCACCGAAGTGGAGGACCTGCAGGCCAACCCCGACCGGATGGCCCGCGGCACGGTGATCGAGGCCCACCTCGACAAGGCCAAGGGTCCAGTGGCCACCCTGCTGATCCAGAACGGCACCCTCAAGGCCGGCGACGTGCTGGCGGCCGGTCCGATCCTCGGCAAGGTGCGGGCCATGGTCGACGACACCGGCAAGCGGGTGAAGCACGCCGGCCCGTCGAGCGCCGTGGAGGCCCTGGGCTTCAGCGAGGTGCCCACGGCCGGCGACGAGTTCGAGGTCTACGCCGATGAGAAGAGCGCCCGGGCGGTGGTCGGCGACCGGGCCACCGAGGCCCGGGCCACCCGCCTGGCCCAGCAGATGGCCTCCCGGCGGGTGTCCCTGGCCTCGATGTCGGGCCAGGCCAGCGAAGGCGAGCTCAAGGAGCTCAACCTGATCCTCAAGGCCGATGTGCAGGGCAGCGTCGAGGCGATCCTCGGGTCCCTCGAGCAACTGCCCCAGGAGGAGGTTCAGGTGCGGGTGCTGCTCTCGGCACCGGGCGAGATCACCGAAACGGACGTCGACCTGGCGGCCGCGTCGGGCGCCGTGATCGTGGGCTTCAACACCTCGATGGCCTCCGGTGCCAAGCGCGCCGCCGATGCCACCGGCGTGGACGTGCGCGATTACGACGTCATCTACAAGCTGCTCGAGGACATCCAGATGGCCATGGAGGGCCTGCTGGAGCCCGAGATGGTGGAGGAGAGCCTGGGCGAGGCGGAGGTGCGGGCCGTGTTCACGATCGGCAAGAGCGCCGTGGCCGGCTGTTATGTCACCAGCGGCAAGCTGCAGCGCAACTGCCGCATCCGTGTCCATCGCGGCAAGGAGCTCGTCTACGAAGGCGACCTCGATTCCCTGCGGCGCAACAAGGACGACGTCAAGGAGGTGGCCACCGGCTTCGAGTGCGGCATCGGCTGCGACCGGTTCACCGGCTGGCAGGACAAGGATCGGGTCGAGGCCTTCAAGCTGGTCACCCAGCGCCGGACCCTCAGCACCTGATCCCGTGACGCCCCGCAGCGAGCCGCTGCTCTGGCTCCAGCTGATCGCCCTCGGGGTCCTGCCGCTCGAGGCGCTGCTGCTGCTGCTGGTGCTCGCCGGCAGCGACCCGGGCCCCCTGCCGGGTCTGGAGCGGCTGCTCTGCTGGGCCATCGGTGCCCTGGCGCCTGCGGTGCTGCTGGTGCGCCGACCCGCCGATGTCTGGTCGCTGCTGCTGCTGCAGACCCCGCTGCGGGGTCGCCGGGAACTGCAGCGGCGGCTCAGCCGGCTGCAGGTGGCCCCTGGGCTGGCCCTGGCCACCGCCGGCGGCGGCGCCCTTGCCCTGCCCCTGCTGTGGTGGATCGATCGCCAGGCCGCCGTGGCCGCGCCCCTCACCCCCTTCGCCTCCTGCCCGCGCCTGGTGGCCCTGCTGCTGGCGGCCCTGGTGCTGCTGGTGATGCTGTGGCAGTGGCAGCAGCTGATCCAGTCCCTGTGGCTGCTGACCCGCAGCCCAGCGGTCGTGGCCGCTACCCGTCCCCTCGGCCTGGAGGAACTGGAGCAGCAGCGCCTCTGCCTGGGGCTGCCCCTGCTGCTGCCCGATCCCCTGAAGCTGGCCGAGCCGGTGGCGACCCCCCCGGCGGCGCCGCCACCGGCAGCAGCGGCGCCAGCCCCCGAACCCTCAGCCGTCGAGGCGGTTGCGGTCGAACCAGAGCAGGCCCCCGAACAGGGCGACGGCGCCGACCTGGATGAGGAGATCCCCTGAGGCCACCTCCGAGCCGGCGGAGGCCCGCAAGGCCATGGTGGCCAGGCCAAGCCCGGCCGACGCCACCAGGGCGAACCACAGGGCCCGCCGGAGCCCCCGCCAGGGGGTTCTCGCTTCCGTGAGCAGGCGCTGGCGGAGGGCCGGATCCAGGGATCTGTTCGGGTCGGATCCCATGGAATGCGGCTCAGCGGATGGTGTTCCGACGAATGCTAATTTCTTGGCCGATGCCGGTGTAGCTCAGGGGTAGAGCAACTGATTCGTAATCAGTAGGTCGTCGGTTCAAATCCGATCACCGGCTTTTTTTCACCACACCGCCGTTGGCCGCCATCCGTCGCCGGGCCTCCCTGACCCCGGCGTCCTGTGGCCGCACCCGTGCATCCCTGAACGGCCATGGTTGATCTGAACGCCCGCCATGAAGCTCTGCTGGAGAGCCACCACGGGGCCCTGAGTCAGGCCGCCGAACGCCTGCTGGAGGCGACCTCATGGTCGCTGGCGACGCCGGCCCTGATGCTGCGGACGGCCGTGCCGGCCGCAAGCCAGGTGGTGGCGGTAGGGGACCTGGGCCGCTGGATCCCGCATCTGGGTCCGGATCTGGATGCCTTCGTGCGTCTGCGGCGCCAGGGGGTCGACGTGGGCGAGGCCTATGCCCGATGCCGTGCCACCGACGGGGAGGCGTTCCTGGGCGCCTGGGGAAGCCTTCGGGGGGAGCGACCGCTGGTCAGCCACGACGACCTCAACCAATTCGCCGTGCTGTCGCAGCAGGGATTCAGCCGATCCCCCCGCAATCTGCTGGTGGTGGTGAACTGGGGCGAACGGGTGACGGCGTTCCTGGTGGCCTGCGAGCGCCAGAGGAGACGGACGCCCCCCGTCGGGCCGGACTGAACGGGTCAGTCGTCGTCGTCGGTAGATCCGGCGGGGATCAGGCGGATCTGCTTGCGGCCCAGCTTGATCTCGAATTCATCGCCGGGCTGCAGATCGAGCATGGCGGTGTAGGCCTTGCCCACCAGAAGATTGCCGTTGCCCTGCACGGTGGCCACATAGCTGAGTTTGCGACCGCCTTTGGAGGCACCCTTGCCACCGCCTTCGCCCAGGCTGACGCCCTTGGCTTCCAGCAGGGCCTCGTAAAAGGCGGTGAAATTCAGACGTTCTGCCCCGTCCTTCTTGGTGCTGACGTAGCCGCAACCACGCACCAGATCGGATTTCGAGACATCGCCCAGTTCCTTGACCTTGGCCAGGAGATCAGATCCGGTGAGCATCGGAAGCAGAAAAGACCTTTCGACTCACACTATAAAGCTTTCGTCGCTTGTTGTCATTGGAGGATCTGCCGATAAGCCCAGCTGTGAAAACCAGCCGATGAAGCTCTGCCCATGGCGTTCTGCTGAGGGCGGCGTGCCGATTGTTGCCACGAACCAACGGGAACCTGCAGCGGCTTCGGGAGACAAGATCCAGAGGCCCTCACCGCGACGGGAGGCAACGGCTCAGCACAGGGCGATGGGCCACGCCACCTTGACCACGTCAAAGTCGTCACCACCCAGGCGATTGAGTTCACCGGCGGCACGCTGGGCTGCCTCGTGGGTATGGAACAGATAGGCCGAGGTCGGTTCGCTCACATCTCCGAGGCCCTGGTCGTCGGGACGGATGGAGACGTAGGAACCATTCGAGAGACGCTGCAGCACGTAGCGCTCCGCCTGGGTGCATTCCAGGGGGCGGGCCGGAACGATCCCGGGTGCCCAGCAATGCATCACAACCCCCGCGAGTGACCCTTCTGAACTACTCCAGTGGACCCGCTGGCCGCGAGGGAGCGCCACATGTCGTTGCAACGGGGCCCCGACGCCGCGGTTCATGTCTCATTGCCGCCGAAGTCGTCGTCGTACCCCTCGTAGGGCTCGAACTCACTCCAGCCCGGACTGGCGTTCTGCAGCAGCCCGTAGCGGGCGTCCACATCATTCATCAGCGTGTTGCCGGTGGGCACCGTGTCGCAGGTGATCGACCCATCGGCGGCGGTGACGCAATTCTCGAACTGCACATTCGCCAGTGCCGTGCCCCCTCCCCCCGCCAGGACGAGCAGCAGGAGGCCGGCCAGGGAACCCGCCCGGAGTCCGCGGCAGGGCCGCGAACGATCGCTGGACTGCAGAGCGTCGGCCATCACCGGAGGGGGCATCTGCTGGGATGATGGCACCGCTTCAACAGACACACCCATGTACACCGACTGGACCGCCGTGATCCTGCTGCTGCTCACGGCGGCACCCCTGGCCGTGGTTGTGGCCACCGCCGCCTTTTTCATCTGGCGGAAGAAACGGACCTCGAAGTGACCATTCGGAAGACCACCCCATCGCCCCCGATGGCCGGGGAGCGGCCCTGGCCAAGGCAGTCGAGGCAGGTGCGGTAACGCTGATCATCGATGCGCAGCAGACCGCTGCCACCGCACTGGGGACATCGGCTCTGACCAAGGGACGGGCCCTTCGATCCGGAGGCAGGAACCGGGACAGCCATGGCCGGTTCGCAGGGGTTTGTTCTCATCTCCTCACTGTGCCTGGCCCAGACCCCCTGGATCCCGAAATCTTCCTTAAGCATTCGTGCCCTTCCCCCGGCGCAGGCAATCCTCCAGGCCGTCCAGGGTCAGGTGGTCCGCCAGCTCCCGGGCAATGAGCCGGCTGCCCGGCGGCACCAGGCCGAGGCTGGCGGCCAGCTCCCCGATCACCCCGGGGGCATCCAGGCCCCGGCGGCGCAGGCCGGCCAGCCCCTCGGCCCCCTCCCGCTTGCTCAGCCGCTCCCCCTGGCCATCCCGCCACAGGGGCACGTGGGCATAGGCCGGCGGGTCGGCGCCGAGGGCGGCCATCACGGCCACCTGGGCCCCGGTCGAGGGCCAGAGATCCTCCCCCCGCACCACCTCGCTGATGCCCATCAGCAGCTCATCCACAGCTGTGGCCAGGTGGTAGGCCACCACCCCGTCGGCCCGGCGCAGCACCACGTCCCCCACCGCGGCGGGGCCGTCCTGGCCGCCAGCGGGCCCGCAGCGCTCCTGCCAGCGCAGGGCGCCGGGCTCAAGGCGCAGTCGCCAGCTGGGCAGCCGCCCGGCCTGGGGGCCCCAGTCGGGCGGGCGGTTCCGGCAATACCCCGGATAGACCGCCAGCGCTCCGTGGGGGGCGGAGACATCGGCCAGCAGCCGCCGGCTGCAGCGGCAGGGGTAGAGACGCCCGGCCTGGCGCAGGGCGGAGAGAACGGTGGCGTAGACGCCGCGCTGGGCGCTCTGGCGGGCCACGGGTCCGTCCCAGGGCAGACCCAGCCAGCGCAGGTCCGCCAGGATCGCGTCCTCGGCACCCGGCCGGTTGCGGGGCCCGTCGAGGTCATCGATGCGCAACAGCCAGGCACCACCCCTCAGCCGGGCTTCGAGCCAGCCGAGCAGGGCGGTGCGGAGGTTGCCCCGATGGAGGGGGCCGGTGGGGGAGGGGGCAAAACGGGTTCGGTAGCCCCGCCGCCGCAGGTCCAGACCCGAGGCGAGGCGTTCCTGGAGATGGAGGGGCAGCCGCAGGGGAGGTCCGGACGCCCCTGCGGCCGCCGCCATGGCCGGAGCGTGGCGGCTGGGGATCAGCCCTGGACCTTGTCTTTGAAGAGCTTGCCGGCGGTGAAGGCGGGCACGCGCTTGGCGGGGATCTTGATCTTCTCGCCGGTCTTGGGATTCAGACCCTGACGGGCGGACCGCTCACGGGGCTCGAAGGAGCCGAAACCGAGGATGGACACCTTCTTGCCCTCGACCACCGAATCGACGATGGTTTCGATGGCGGCATCGACCACGAGGGAGACGTCGGTCTTGGTGAGCTCCGTGCGGGCAGCCACGATGTTGACGAGATCAGCTTTGTTCATTGTTCGGGGGAAGCCTCCGGGTAGGTGGCGATGGCGGGGTTCGGGACGTCGAGTGATGGAGGCGAATCGGAAGTCCCCGACCGCCCGGTGCGTTCAGCGCGCCAATCGTATGGGTGTTGCGGCAGGGCCGCAACAGGAGAAGTCCACTCATGACAGCGGTTTGGGGTCCATGGAGTCCGCAGCGGGGCGTTCCGTGGTAAGGGCGCCAATCTCCAGCCCGCCCCCGGGCGGCTGGCGCGCGAGGGCCTCCAGATCCAGGGCCGCCAGCAGGGCGGCGCCCTGCTCCACCAGCTTCTCCCCCCTCAGCGCCCCCAGTCCGGCGCCGCTGGCGATCCAGCCGGGAGAGCCGGGCGGCAGCCAGCCGCGCAGGCGCTCGATGCTGCGCAGCTGCCGACCCCAATGGAAGGTGCCCCGCTGCCGCAGGGGCGCGACGCGGGTCGGCGCCACCGGAACCAGGAGCCGGCCGCAGAACAGCCCGCCCCGGCCGTCCCCCGCCGCCGGGGCGACCTGCACCACGCAGGCACCGGGGGAGGGCCCCGGCGTCCAGAGCAGCCGCACATCCGGTTCCAGCCGGTGCTCGGCGGCGAAGGTGTGCAGCGGATCCACACCGGGCAGGAGGTAGGCCTCCTGTTCCTGGACGAGCACCGGCCAGCCCAGGGCCTGCTGCAGGCGGCGGCAGCGGCCGTGGCCGCCGCGGCCCGTGAGCACGATCCAGGCCCCGTGGGCACCGCTCTCCGCTATCCGTCGGCGGGGGCGGCCGGCCAGGAACCGCAGGTTGGCCCGGGTGTAGGCGGGGCAGTCGATCAGCAGGTCGGCGCCGGCGGCCTCCAGCAGCCAGGCACTCCCCCCCTGGCTCTCCCGGCTGGGGGCGAACAGCCACAGCCCCGGCCGGACCGGCAGGGGCGGGCGGCCCTCCTCGGACGGCAGCAGGGAGGCTGGGGTGGCGGTCATCGCCCCATTGAACCCCCGGCGGCAGCTTCCGGAGGCCCGGCGTAGCCTGGTCGCAACCCAGGCCAGTGATTTGTCGGCGACCCGGATCGGACATCCCTGGCCACTGGGGGCCTCCGTCACCCGCCGGGGCGTCAATTTCTCCGTGGTGGCCCCCCTGGCCACCCGCATCGAGCTGCTGATCTTCGCGGACGGCTCCGCCCGGGAGCCCCTGGAGGTGATCGAACTCGACCCCGGCCACCGCTCCGGTGAGCACTGGCACGTGGAGGTGGAAGGCCTCGGCATGGGCTGCTGTTACGGCTACCGGGTGTTCGGCCCGATCCAGCCCGGCAGCCATGGCTTCAATCCCTCCAAGGTGCTGCTCGATCCCTGCGCCAGGGCGATCACCGGGTGGGACGTCTACCAGCGGGGCGCCGCCGTCGGCGCCGTCCCCAACGCCTTCGCCTGCCTCAAGGGGGTGGTCACCGAGCGGGACCGCTTCGACTTCGACGCCGCCCCCCGGCCCCGCCATTCCTGGCAGAAGAGCGTCATCTACGAGCTGCACGTGGGCGGCTTCACCCGCGGGGCGGGCTGCCCGGTGGCGGCGGAACGCCAGGGGACCCTCCTGGGGCTGATCGACACCCTTCCCTACCTGCAGGCGATGGGGGTGACGGCGATCGAGCTGCTGCCGGTGATGGCCTTCGACCCCCAGGACGCCCCCGCCGGGCGGTTCAACCACTGGGGCTACAGCCCCGTGAGCTGGATGGCGCCCCATCCGGCCTACCTGGTCGACGGTGACCCGCTGCAGGGGCGCCACGAGGTGCGCCAGCTGGTCACCGCCTGCCACCAGGCCGGCCTGGAGGTGCTCCTGGATGTGGTCTACAACCACACCAGCGAGGGCAACCAGGAGGGGCCCACCCTGAGCTGGCGGGGGTTCGGCGACGCCCTCTACTACCACCAGACCGCCCGGGGCGACTACCTCGACGTCAGCGGCTGCGGCAACACCATCGCCGCCAACCGCCCCCTGGTGCGGCGCCTGATCCTGGAGTCCCTGCGCTGCTGGAGCACGGAGCTGGGCATCGATGGCTTCCGCTTCGACCTCGGCATCGCCCTGACCCGGGGGGAGGGCCTGGCCCCCCTCGATGCGCCTCCCCTGTTCGAGGAGATGGAGGCGGATCCGGATCTCAGCGACCTGAAGGTGGTGAGTGAACCCTGGGACTGCGGCGGCCTCTACCGGCTGGCTGACTTCCCGGCCCGGCGGGTGGCCAGCTGGAACGGCCGCTTCCGCGACGACGTGCGCCGCTTCTGGAAGGGGGACGACCGCACCACCTGGAACCTGAGTCAGCGCCTGTCAGGCAATCCGGATCTGTTCAACGGCCAGCCCTCTCCGGTGGGGCGCACGATCAACTTCCTCACCGCCCACGACGGCTTCACCCTGGCGGACCTGGTCAGCTTCGACCGCAAGCACAACCTGGCCAACGGCGAGAACGACCGTGACGGCGACAACCACAACAACAGCTGGAACCACGGCGTCGAGGGCCCCTGCAGCGATGCCGGCGTCAACGGCCTGCGGGACCGGCAGCTGCGCAACCTGCTGGCCACCCTGCTGCTGGCTCCCGGGGTGCCGATGCTGCTGATGGGCGATGAGGTGCGCCGCAGCCAGGGCGGCAACAACAACACCTGGTGCCAGAACAACCCGCTGGGGTGGATGCACTGGCAGCCGGACCCCGGCGACATGGCCCTGCGCCGCTTCCTGCGGCGCCTGATCCAGCTGCGCCAGCGGCTCGCCCCCCTGCTCAACCAGGAGCTGCCCCTGGCCCCGGCCCCTGCCGGCCCGTCCCGGGGCGCCGGCAGCCTGCCCCTCTGGCGGGAGTGGCACGGCCTTGAGCTGGGCAAGCCCGACTGGGCCAGCTGGTCCCACTGCCTGGCCTGGAGCCTGCATGACGCCAGCCTCGGCCCCCTGCTGTGGTGCGGCATGAACGCCTACTACCAGCCGATGCAGTTCCAGCTGCCGGCCCAGGCCGCCGGCTGGCGGCGGGTCATCGACACGGCCATCCCGGGGGACCATGACCTGCCGGCGAAAGCCGATGCCTGGCTGCTGCCGACGGCGCCCCTGGAGAGCCGCAGCCTGATGCTGCTGGTGGCGACTCCGCTGCTCGAGGAGCCTGGGGAGGGGGCGGTGGCGGCTCCGGCGGAGGAGCAAGCGGGCGGCGGGAATCGAACCCGCATCATCAGCTTGGAAGGCTGAGGTTTTACCACTAAACTACGCCCGCAGCAGTACAGGGGTACTGGCGACCGGTTCTTCGGAACGGGTTCCCCGAAACCGGCTGCAGCATTATGACCTGCACCGGACGGCCAAAACCCGACGACCACCACCGGAGCCCCTCCAGGTTTGACCACCCCCACGCCGTCCATCCAGCCACCGGCAGCGCCGCACCTGCCGTCGGGTGTGGTGGACACGGCGGACCTTCCCGCCGGTGAGCGCCGCCGGGTGCTCCTGGCCTACGGCATGGGGGACGCCGGCACCGGCATGGCCGCCTCCCTGATCGGCTTCTATCTCTTCATCTTCTACACCTCGGCGGCGGGGCTGCCGGCCTGGATGGCCGGGCTGGTGCTGATGACGGCCCGGCTCTGGGATGCCATTAACGACCCGATCGTGGGCTGGCTCAGCGACAAGACCCGCTCCGCCTGGGGGCCCCGGCTGCCCTGGATCCTGGGCAGCGCCGTTCCGCTCGGCTTCGCCATGGCCCTGATGTGGTGGCTGCCGCCGGGGGGGCTCTGGGTCCGGTTCGCGGTGTTCGTGGCCATCTCGATGGTGGCCAACACCCTTTACACCTGCGTCAACCTTCCCTACTCCGCCCTGGCGGCGGAGCTCACCACCAGCGTCAACCTGCGCACCCGCCTCAACAGCGCCCGCTTCACCGGCTCGATCATCGCCGGCCTGGTGGGGATCGTCCTGGGGGGCGTGCTGCTGAAGGATCACCAGAACCCCGACAGCTACCTGCAGGTGGGGATCTTCTCAGGGGTGCTGATCACCTGCTCCACCCTGCTCTGCGGCTGGGGCATCGCCCCGGCGGCGCGGAACTGCCAGCGGCCCACCAGCCAGCGGGGCACCACCCGGAGGCTCCTGGCCAGGGTGGGCAGCAACGGACGCTTCCAGATGGTGCTGGGGCTCTACCTGCTGCTCTGGTGCGCTCTGCAGATCATGCAGACGGCGGCGCTGATCTTCCTGCCGGTGGTGATGCGGCTGCCGGAGGGCTGGAGCAACTGGATCCTGCTGCCCTTCCAGATCAGCACCCTGGTGGGGCTCCAGCTCTGGACCGCCGTCGCGCGTCAGCGTGGTCGCCTCACCGCCCTGCACTGGGGCACCGCCCTCTGGATCGCCGCCTGTGTGATGGCGATGCTGCTGGTGCCCCTTGATGCCGCCATGGGCCCCACCGCCTCCACCACCAACCTGGTGCGTCTCACCGCCCTGGTGGTGACGATCCTGATCGTCGGACTGGGGGCCTCCACCGCCTACCTGATCCCCTGGGCGCTGCTGCCGGACGCCATCGATGCCGATCCGGAGAAGCCCGCCGGGCTCTACAGCGCCTGGATGGTGTTCACCCAGAAGATCTGCATCAGCCTGGCCCTGTTCTTCTTCGGCAACCTGATGAGCCTGAGCGGCTACCAGGCGGCCAAGGGCATCCTGCAGCCGGACAGCGCCCTGCTGGCGATCCGGATGTGCATGGGCCTGATCCCGGCGCTGCTGGTGGTGCTGGGCCTGGTGGTGATGCGGCGCTGGCCGGAGCGGGGCCCCGAGCCGGAGACCCTGACGGCCTCCGCGCCATGAAGCCGCCCCGCTGGCTGCAGCGGCTGGGAGCCAGCCTGATGATCGGCGGTCAGGCGGTGAGTGCCATCGCCCGTGGCCGCATCGGCATGGTCGACCTGGTGCAGGAACTGCTGGAGGCCGGGCCGGGCAGCTTCCTGATCGTGCTGATCACCGCCCTGGCAGCCGGCACCGTGTTCAACATCCAGGTGGCGGCCGAGCTCTCCAAACAGGGGGCCAGCGCCGCCGTGGGCGGGCTGCTGGCCCTGGGCCTCTCGCGGGAGATCGCCCCCCTGCTCACGGCGACCCTGCTCACCGGCAAGGTGGCCACCGCCTATGCCGCCCAGCTGGGCACCATGAAGGTGACCGAGCAGATCGACGCCATCACGATGCTGCGCACCGACCCGGTGGAGTACCTGGTGGTGCCGCGGGTGCTGGCCATGGTGGTGATGGCGCCGGTGCAGTGCCTGCTGT
The DNA here is from genome assembly GCF_024345635.1 of Cyanobium sp. Lug-B. Taxonomy (NCBI): domain Bacteria; kingdom Bacillati; phylum Cyanobacteriota; class Cyanophyceae; order Synechococcales; family Prochlorococcaceae; genus Cyanobium; species Cyanobium sp. Lug-B. Next base: position 15,847 of record NZ_JAGQBM010000036.1, on the reverse strand, counting down.
TCTTCTGGATGGCGATCTGGTCGGGCCAGGTGAGCAGCACCCTCTTGTACAGCATTCCTCCGAGCGTCTTCTGGAACTCGGTGCGGGTCTGGATGGAACCCGACGACCTGCCCTCGATGCTGCTCAAGGCCGTGGTGTTCGGCCTGATGATCGCTGTGATCGCCTGCGGCTGGGGGCTCACCACCCGGGGGGGGCCCAAGGAGGTGGGGGCCAGCACCACCGGCGCGGTGGTCATGATTCTTGTCAGCGTTGCCCTGGTGGACGTGCTGCTCACCCAGTTGCTTTTCGGCCAATGACCTCCGCCCCCTCCCCCCCTCCAGCCGGCGACGGCGCCGCCGGCACGGACGCGGTGGTCCTCCGCCCCCGGGCCTGGGTGCCGCTCGGGCTGCTGGGTCTGGCGGTCGCCACCGTTGAGCTGCGGCCCCTGTGGAGCCCCGCGCTCTGGCCGGCCCTGGCCATGGGGCTCATGGGGTTGTTCCTGCTGCTGCAGACGGCCCTGCTGCGGCTGCGCTTCGCGGCCGACGCCCTGCTGGTGTCCCGCGGCGAGACCGTGATCCGACGCTTCCCCTACGACGCCTGGATCGGCTGGCGGGTCTGGTGGCCGGCCTTTCCGGTGCTGTTCTATTTCCGGGAGGAGAAGAGCGTTCACCTGCTGCCGATGCTGTTCGACGCCACGGCCCTGCGGGAGGAGCTGGAGCGGCGCCTGCCGCCTGCCCCTTCCCCTGAGCCCCCCGCCGCCTTGCCTCCCCGCCTGCCATGAGCGACCAACCCGAACCGCCCGCCCTCACCCCGCCGGAGCCCGCCCCCGGGACCACCGCGGCCCCTGGTGCCCCTGACACCGCTGGGCTGATGGAGCTGGCCCTGACGGACCTGCGGGACCGGCGTGCCGCACTCCTGGGGGAGATCGGCGAACTGGAGAGCCGCCGGGAGCAGATCCGCCAGGAGATCGCCGGCAGCTTCGCCGGCCAGTCGGATGCGATCGCCCGGCGTCTCAAGGGCTTCCAGGACTACCTGGTGGGGGCCCTGCAGGATCTGGCCGCCGCCGCCGAGCAGATCGAGCTGGTGGTGCAGCCGCTGGTGGTGCAGCCCTCCCCCCTCGACCAGGCAACGACCGGAACCGAGGCCGGCGGGGCTGCGCCCGTCACCACGGCCCCGGCCGCCGCGGGCCTGTTCAGCGACGATGCGGACCTGATCCGGGAGCGGCTGGAGCAGTTCGGCGGCCAGCCCGATTTCTACGCCGATCCCTGGAAACTGCGCCGGACCCTGGAGGGCACCGCCGCCACCCGGCTGGAGGACTGGTTCCTCTCCCAGGGCGGCCGGGGCGCCCAGCCCAGCGGCGGCAGCCGCAGCCGCAATGCCCTGGCGGCGGCGGCGGCGATCGCGATCCTGGGGGAGCTCTACGGCGAGCGCTTCCAGACCCTGGTGCTGGCCAGCCAGCCGGAGCGTCTCGGGGAATGGCGACGGGGGCTGCAGGACTGCCTGGGGCTGAGCCGCGACGATTTCGGCCCCGCCAGCGGCATCGTGCTGTTCGAGCGCCCCGATGCCCTGATCGAGCGGGCCGACCGACTCGAGGAGCGGGGGGAGCTGCCCTTCATCGTGATCGACGCGGCCGAGCAGGTGATCGAGATTCCGATCCTGCAGTTCCCCCTCTGGCTGGCCTTCGCCGCCGGCCCCGGGGAGATCGACGCCGAAGCCGATCTCTACTGACCCTCCAGCCCTCTCCTGCCATGGCCTTCCTCCCCGATCTGCTCGTGCTGCCGGCGGGCTACCTGCTGGGCTCCATTCCCTTCGGCTGGCTGGCGGGCCACTGGCTCGCCGGCGTCGACCTGCGCCAGGAAGGCTCCGGCTCCACCGGCGCCACCAACGTGCTGCGGGTGCTGGGCAAGGGGCCGGCCCTGGTGGTGTTCCTGCTCGACGTGCTCAAGGGAACGGCCGCCGTGCTGCTGGCCAAGGCGGTGCTCCAGCCCCTCGGCTTCAGCGCCGTGAGCGACTGGTGGGTGGTGGCGGCGGGCCTGGCGGCCCTGGCCGGCCACATCTGGCCGCTCTGGCTGGGCTGGAAAGGGGGCAAGGCCGTCGCCACCGGCCTGGGGATGCTGCTGGGCCTCACCTGGCCCGTGGGCCTGGCCTGCTTCGGCATCTTCCTCACCACCCTGAGTGTCAGCCGCATCGTGTCGCTCTCCAGCGTGGTGGCGGCCCTGTCGCTGCCCCTGCTGATGCTGGGCTCCTTCGGCGCCGACGGGCTGCGGCCGGCCTACCTGAGCCTGGCCCTGCTCACCACGGCGCTGGTGCTCTGGCGGCACCGCAGCAACCTGCAGCGGCTGATGGCCGGCACCGAACCGCGCCTCGGGGCCGATCGCAGCTGAAGGGAACCGGGACGCGAGGCGAACCGGTGGGAGTCACCCCAGCTGGCGGCTGCGCTCCGCCGCGGCCAGCACGGCCTCGATCAGGGCCGAGCGCAGGCCGGCCCGCTCCAGTTGCCGCAGCCCGGCGGCGGTGGTGCCGGCGGGGCTGGTCACCATGTCCTTGAGCTGGCCGGGGTGGAGCTCCTGCCCCTGCAGCAGCGCCGCCGTGCCCGCCATGGTGCGGTGGGCCAGGTGCATGGCCAGCGGTCGGGGCAGCCCCCCCGCCACCGCCCCGTCGGCCATCGATTCGGCCACCAGGGCCAGGAAGGCGGGACCGGAGGAGGTGAGGGCCAGGAAGGGATCGAGCTGGGGCTCCGGCAGATCCAGCACCTCCCCCACCTGGGCAAACAGGCGACGCACCTGCTCGCGCCGGTCCTCGCCGACGCCCTCTCCCCAGCTCAGGCCCGTGAGTCCGGACCGCACCAGGGCGGGGGTGTTGGGCACGGCGCGCACACAGGCCCGTCCCGGGAACAGGGCCTGGAGCCGCGCCAGGGTCACCCCCGCCAGCACGGAGATCAGCAGCGGCTCGCCACCGGAGGGTGCCGCCGCCAGGGCCTCTGGCAGGGCTGCGGCCGCCGCGGGGGCCACCGCTTCGATCTGCTGGGGTTTCACCGCCAGCAGCACCACCGGCGCGGCCCAGGCCTGGGCGGGGTCGGTGGACACCTGAACCCCGAGTTCGCCGGCCAGCCGCCGGGCGGAAGCCTCGCTGGCCACCGCCGCCCGGACGGCAGAGCGTTCAAGCAGGCCGGCATCGAGAAGCGGCAGCAGCAGGGCCCGGGCCATGCGGCCCAGGCCCACCACCCCGAGGGTGTCAGACCATGGCATCCGAACGGCCCCAGGCGGGGCTGGGGGCGGCCTCCTGCTGGTCGTCGACCGGGCCGGTGCGCCCGGAGACCACCGTGGGCGAGGCGGCTTCCTCACCGCCGGCGGTGGTGACGGTGACGCAGCTGGGGGCGAACAGGAAGATGCTCTCGCCCACCCGTTCCTGGTGGCCGTCGATGGCGAAGGTGCCGCCGGCGACGAAATCCACGGCCCGCTGCGCCTGGTCCGGCTCCATCATCGTGAGGTTGAGGATGACGGTCTTGCGCTCCCGGAGGGCCTGAATTGCCCGGGGCATCTCGTCGAAGCTGCGCGGCTCCATCAGGCACACCTCGGCCACGGCGCTGGTGATGCCGGGCATGCCGATGACGTTGGTCCCGGCGAAGGGATCATCGCTGGAGAAATCGGTGCTCAGAGCCAGGGCTCCGGTGTTTCTGCCGGCCGTCGAGGTGCTCGAGGCGGTGGTGGTGTCGCCGGGGTCGTAGTCGAGTTCGTCGTCGAAGTCGCCATCGAGATAGTCGTCACCGGAGACGACGGCACGCAGGCGGGAGAACAACGACACGGAGTCGACCTCGGGAAGGATGCTTGGCCTTGAATAGCGTCCCACATCCGAGCCGGCAAGATCCCAACGCCCTTTCATGGCTGGATTGGGCGACTTCCGAACAGAACACTGCCCAGGCGCACCCAGGTGCTGCCGGCCGCCACCGCTTCGCGCCAGTCGCCGCTCATCCCCATCGAACAGTCCGGCAGCCCCAGGGCATCGGCCAGGGCACGGCACTCCCGGAACAGCTCCAGCCGCTCCCCGGGGGTGAGGCCCAGGGGGGCGATGGTCATCAGACCGAGGCAGCGCAGGGGCGCCAGCCGTCCCAGGTCGACCCCCAGGGCCCGCACCTCGTCCGGCTCGAAGCCGGTCTTGGCAGGGTCGGGGCGGAACTTGACCTGCAGCAGGATCCCCGGGGCCAGGGCCTCTTCGGCGGCGATGCGCTGCAGCCGCCCGGCCAGGGCCAGGCTGTCGACGGAATGGATGGTGCCGAAGCGGCGCAGCACGGCCCGCGCCTTGTTGGCCTGGAGCCGGCCGATGAAGTGCCAGTCGAGGTCCGGCAGGTCGGCCAGGGCCTCCTGCTTGGCGATGGCCTCCTGCAGCCGGCTCTCCCCGAAGCTCCGCTGGCCGAGAGCCGCGGCCTGGCGCACCAGGTCCGCCGGATGGCCCTTGGACACCGCCAGCAGGCGGGTGGAGGGTGGCAACGCCGCCTGCAATGTCCCCAGCCGCTCCGCCAGGGTGGAACCGAACGCCTCCGCCGCCCCGGGCGACGCCGCCGCCATCAGATGAAGGTCTGGTCGAAGAGCTGACGCCAGCGGGCTTGGGCCTCCGGCCCTTCGCGGCGGCAGCGGGCCAGGTTCTGCTCGGCGAAGTGGCGGGCGTCCATCAGGGGAATCACCTCGAAATGGGCACCCCGCTCCTGGAGGGTGACCAGAAAGAAGATCCGCTGGGCGTAGAGCGTGGCATACAGATCGCGGCTCTCGGCCACCGGCGCTACCCGATAGAGCATCCCGAAGGTCGGGTGGTTCAGATAGCGCTCCGTGCTCACGACTCCCTGCAGGCTGCGGCCATTAAAGGGCACCGACTTTCCAGCGCACCGCCAGCAGGGCCGCCAGGGCCAGCACCGCCGCCAGGCTCGCGCCGGAGGGGGTGGCGGCCGGCTGGTGCAGGCGGTCGGGGGGAAGCCACATGCCGCCGCGCGCCATCAGGGCCTCAGCCCCCTGCTCGGAACGCAGCAGCACGTTGGCCAGCAGCCGCTCCCCCACCGCCAGCACCAGGCCGAGACTGGCCTTCCAGCCCAGGCGACGCAGATTCACCGCCCGGGTGGCGATGGAGCGCAGCAGGTTCTGGAGCTCCTCCTGCACCAGGGGCAGGAAGCGCAGGGACAGCAGCAGGGTGAAGCCCAGGCGTTCCACGGGCCAGCCCAGGATCCGCAGGGGGCCCAGCCACCAGGCGATGGCCCAGACTAGCTCCTCTGGGGGGGTGGACAGCAGCAGCAGGTTGGCGCTGTGGATGACGGTGAACAGCAGGGTGGCGCCGTTGATGCCGAGTTCGGCGGAGCGGCGGGTGACCACCAGGGGGCCCAGCTCAACGGGGCCAGCCATCACGGGGCCCCAGCGCACCAGCTCCCAGGAGAGGCCCGCCCGCGACGCAGACGGGGCACCCGGGGGACCGGGCACCAGCCGCAGCTCCCCCGGTGGGCGCTGCAGGCTGGCCGGCGGGCTCCCTGCGGCCGGCAGCAGGGCGGCCAGCAGGCCCACCAGCAGGGCCAGGGCGATCAGCAGCGGCAGGCTCTGCCGCCAGAGGCGCCAGGGCAGGCCGCTGACGGCGGTGATCAGCAGCAGCAGCCCCACCAGGGCCAGCCGCCAGAGGGGCCCCGCCAGGATCGGCGTCACCAGGAACGCCACCGTCCACACCAGCTTCACCCGCGGATCGAGCCGCTTCAGCCAGCTGCCTCGGCCACCGGTCTCGCCGCCCTCGCCGTCATCGACGTACTGACCGATCGGCAGCTGCCGTAACCAGTCCATTCAGGCCAGGCCCCCCTGGATCACCCCCGCCATCGCCATCAACCTCAGCCGCCCCGGCTCTGGTGGCGGGCCTGCTCCTTCTCGGCGTCCCGCTGCTGCTTGCCGCGCCAGAAGAGCCGTACCGGCGATCCCTCGAAGCCCAGGGCCTCGCGGATCTGGCGCTCGACGTAGCGGCGGTAGGTGTCGCCGAACAGCTTGGGGTCGTTGACGAACAGGGTGAAGCTGGGCGGGCGTGTCGCCACCTGGGTGCCGTAGTAGAGGCGGCCCTGGCGGCCGCCCCGGGTGGTGGGGGGGGAGCGCCAGCGCAGGGCCTCCTGCAGCACCTCGTTCACCACCGAGGTGCTCACCCGGCGGCGGTGCTGCTCCACCGCCACGGCGGCGATGGCGAAGATGCTCTCCACCCGCTGGCCGGTGACGGCGGAGGTGAACAGCATCGGCGCCCAGTCAAGGAAGTAGAGCTTGGCGCGCAGCTCCTTCTCCATGGCGCTCATGGTGTGGCTGTCCTTCTCGATCAGGTCCCACTTGTTGACGACCACGGCACAGGCGCGGCCGTCCTCCTCGATGCGGCCCGCCAGGCGCTGGTCCTGCTCGGTGACCCCATCGAGGGCATCGATCACGAGGATGCAGACGTCGCTGCGCTCGATCGCCTTGAAGCTGCGGGTGATGCCGAAGTACTCCGGGCCGTAGTCGACGCTGCGGCGCCGGCGGATGCCGGCGGTGTCGAGCAGCTTCCAGGTGTGGCCCTCCCGCTCGATCGTGGTGTCGATCGTGTCACGGGTGGTGCCGCGGATCGGACTGACGATGGCCCGGTTCTCGCCGCAGATGGCATTCAGCAGGCTGGACTTGCCCACGTTGGGACGGCCGATGATCGCCAACTGGATCGGCTCGGCCTCATCGCTCTCGGTGGTGGCCGGCAGGAAGCTGATCACCCGGTCGAGCAGATCGCCCGTGCCGGCGCCATGGATGGCGGAGATCGGGTGGGGCTCGCCCAGGCCCAGCCCCCAGAAGTCGGCCGCCATGGCCAGGCCCTGATCGGGCGACTCGCACTTGTTCACCCCCAGCAGCACGGGGACGTTGTGGCCCCGCAGCCACTCGGCGATCGATTCATCGGCGGCGGTGACCCCCTGCTGGCCATCAACGATGACCACCGCCACCGACGCCTCGGCCAGGGCCAGGTTGGCCTGCTCCCGGATCTCGGGCAGGAATTCGCTGTCGTCATCGAACACCAGGCCGCCGGTGTCCACCACCCGGAAGGTGCGGTCACCCCAGAAGCCCTCCTGGTAGGTGCGGTCCCGGGTCACACCGGGCTGGTCGTGGACGATGGCCTCACGGCTGCGGCAGAGCCGGTTGACCAGCGTGGACTTGCCCACGTTGGGGCGTCCGATCACGGCGACGACGGGGAGCGCCAATCTGACTTATTCCTTACGACGGATGCGTTACCTAGACCCTACAGAGCCACCGACGCCCCAGCCCACCGCCGCCTCAACCCACCGGGGGATCGCCGGGATGGCCGGCCACCGGATCCTCGGGCGGATCCAGGAGCTCCGGAAGCGGGCCCGCTTCCGGCAGAGGTTCGCCCCGCTCGGCCAGATTGGCCAGCAACCAGTTCACCGCCGTGGCCCGCCGGGTGCGGCGGGGATAGAGGCCACCGATGCGGTACCCGGCGAAGCCCAGCTGCTGCTTGAGCAGCTGCTTGTGCTCGGGGGCGATCGAGCGGGTGAGCCGCACGCTCGCGGGCCGCTCGGCGATCAGCTCCGGTGCCTCGGGGAAGGCCTCGGCCCAGGCCGGAGGGGTGTCGGGCCCGGCCTGCCAGCGGCCCTCGGCGTCCGGGCGGTAGCCCAGCAGCGGCCAGATCAGCTGGCACACGAAGCGATCGCTGGTGCGGTCGTCCAGCACCGCCTCCAGCAGGGCACGGCTGAGGGGAAAGGGTTCCGGGGCGCCATCGGGCTTCCAGGGGGGAGCGGCGGCAGCGTCCAAAGCGGTGTTCGGCATCCGAGAGTGACCCCAGCATGCCCAGTCCTGCCCCCCATCCCTGCCCCACCGGCCCCCTCCGCCTGGACGGCAACGGCACCGACAGGCTGCTCACCTGCCGGGTGCTGCAATCGCCCCTGGCGGGGGTGAGCGACGGGATCTTCCGCGCCCTGGTGCGCCGCTGGGCCCCCGATGCGCTCCTCTTCACGGAGATGGTCAATGCCACGGCTCTGGAACTGGGCCACGGCGTCGCCAAGATGGCGGCCCTCGACCAGGATCCCGGCCCCGTCGGGGTGCAGCTGTTCGACCACCGGCCCGACGCCATGGCCGAGGCGGCCCGCCGGGCCGAGGCCGCCGGGGCCTGGCTGATCGACATCAACATGGGCTGCCCGGTGCGCAAGATCGCCCGCAAGGGGGGCGGCAGCGGCCTGCTGCGCCAGCCGGATCTGGCCCTGCGGATCGTGGCGGCGGTGGCGGCGGCGGTGCGGGTGCCGGTGACGGTGAAGACCCGGCTGGGCTGGTGCGGGTCCAGCGCCGATCCGGTGGGCTTTGCCCTCGCCCTGCAGAACGCCGGCGCCAGCGCCCTCACCCTGCACGGCCGCACCCGGGAGCAGGGGTTCTCCGGCAAAGCCGACTGGGACGCGATCGGCCGGGTGAAGGCGGCCGTGGACATTCCCCTGATCGCCAACGGCGACATCACCAGCCCGGAAGACGCCCTGCGCTGCCTGGCGATCACTGGCGCCGACGGGGTGATGGTGGGGCGGGGCACCCTGGGGCGCCCCTGGCTGGTGGGGCGCATCGCCGCGGCCCTCGCCGGCCGGCCCCTGCCGCCGGAGCCTGACGCACACGCCCGCATCGCCCTGGCCCGGGAGCACCTGGAGGCCCTGGTGGCCGCCCGCGGCGATCAGGGGCTGCTGATCGCCCGCAAGCATCTGGGCTGGACCTGCCAGGGCTTCGCCGGCGCCGCCCGGCTGCGGCGCGACCTGATGGTGGCCCCCAGCCTGGAGGGCGCCCTGGGTCTGCTGCAACGGGCGGAGGCGGAGGTGGAGTTCAGTGACCCAGAGCCATGCCCAGCAGGTCCCGGCTGCCGCTGATGGCCTGCACCGCCAGCAGCAGGGCGGTGAGGAAGGCGGCCGAGACGTGGAGCCTCCGCATCCGGGGGGAGCGGAGGGTCTCGGGGGCGGCCGCCATGGCGAACAGCAGCAGGCCGCAGAGCATCACGCCGCTCCAGTAGTGGGACCCCCACACGCCCCCGTCGAAGGGGCTGCGGCCCAGGTGCCACAGGGCCGGCTGGCTGCCCAGGGTCAGCAGCCCCAGCCAGCAGATCAGGGCGAAACCGGCCCGCAGCCAGGGGCCCTTCACCCGCCACAGGGCCAGACAGCTCACCAGGCACCCCAGCCCGGCCAGCAGCAGCGCCAGCCCGGCCCCGGCGTCGCCCGTGGCACCCCCCCGGGCATAGGTGGCCGCCATGGCGATCAGCACCGCCACCACCACCCCCGAGGTCACCCAGCGGCCGTGGTCGGTGTGCTCCACCCCCACCGTCGGCGGCAGGGGGTTGATGTCGAGGCGACGCTCCCGCGCCAGGATTCCGAGCCGGATGGTGGCGCCCACCACCGGGTACACAAACAGGATGATCAGCACCGGGTGCAGCAGGGCGAACCAGTCGGTGACGGTCATCCCGGTGGCAGGCATCGGCAAGGGCGGGGCAAAACGCGAACGGTCATGGAAGCACCGCCGGCCACCCCTGCCGGATGAGCAGCAGGGAGAAGTAGGGGACCTCGGCGGCGGGCACCTCGGCGGCCGGACAGAGCCGCTGGTCGGGCCAGCCCACCCGCTGGGCGAACAACGCGTCCGCCAGCAGACCCCGCTCGGCCAGCAGGGGGCGCACCCAGGGCCAGCGGCCCCCCAGCTTGAGCAGGGCCAGCACCCAGCCAGCGGCGGCCGCCTGGGCCAGCAGGTCCTCCAGCTGGCCGGGCTCCTCCGGGGTGGGGCGGATCAGCAGCCCCTCCTGCTGCAGGGCCAGGGGCCAGGCCCCGGCGGCGGCGGCCGCCGCCACGGCGCTGATGCCCGGGATCAGGCGCACCGGCAGGGCGGGATGGCGATCCCGCAGCGCCAGCAGCACGTAGCTGCTGCTGGCGAACAGGGACACGTCGCCCTCGCAGAGCAGCACCACCGACCGCCCCTGGGCCACCTCGGCCTCCAGCCGGTCGGCGGCGGCCTGCCAGGCCTGCCGACGTGGCTCCGCCGCCGCCACCATCGGGAAAACCAGGGGCAGGCGCCGCTGGCCGGGGTCGATCCAGGGGCCGGCCACGGCGGCCGCCATCCCCTCAGCCCCTTCGCGGGCGACCGGGTAGGCGATGGTGGCGGCGGCTTCGATCGCCCGCACCGCCGCCACGGTGAGCAGGTCGGGATCACCGGGTCCCACACCCACCAGGGTGAGGCCGGCGGTGGATGCAGGGTCGGTGATGGGGCTGAGGTCAGCGTCGGGTCTTTCTAGGCTGCAGATCCCCAGACCGTCCTGGAGCGCCCCGATGACCCACCTGGTGATCCGTTCCGCCGCCGGCGACGGCCACGCCGCCCCCCTGCTGCGCAGCAGCGACGCCGAAGTGATCGCCCGGGAACTCGGGGCCCGGGGCGTGCGCTTCGAGCGCTGGGCCACGCCGGCCTCCCTGGCGGCGGACGCCGACCAGGCCGCGATCCTGGCTGCCTATGCCGCCGAGATCGCCCGGGTGCATGCCGAGGGGGGCTACCGCACCGTGGATGCGATCCGGCTCGGCCCGGACCATCCTGACCGGGAGGCCCTGCGGGCCAAGTTCCTCTCCGAGCACACCCACGCCGAAGACGAGGTGCGCTTCTTCGTGGAAGGCCGCGGGCTCTTCTGCCTGCACATTGAAGGCGAGGTGCTCCAGGTGGTGTGCGAGCAGGGCGACTGGATCGGGGTGCCGGCCGGCACCCGCCACTGGTTCGACACCGGGGCGCGTCCGTCCTTCTGCGCCCTGCGCTTCTTCGACAACAGCGATGGCTGGGTGGCCAGCTTCACCGGCGATCCAATCGCGTCCAGCTTCCCGCTGCTGGAGGAAATCCTGGCCGCGGCCTGATCACCCGCCTCAGCTGTGCATGCGCGGTTGCGGATGGAGACAGGCCAGGATCCCCGCCTCGCTCTCGGCCAGGGCCGTGAGCCGATCGGTCACCACTGGCCGGGGCCAGCGCCGCTCGCAGAGCACCCAGTAGAGGCCGAAATGGCGCGCCTCGCTGGCCAGCAGGTCGGCGTAGAGGTCCCGTAGCTCCGGATCGGGACTGTGGGCGGCCAGCAGGGCCATCCGCTCGTGGCTGCGGGCCTCGATCAGACCCGCCACCAGGAAGCTGTCGAGCATCCGCTCGGGCTCGGCGCGGCGCACCAGGGCGGCCAGGGCGGCGCCGTAGGGCGGGGCGGCCAGGGCCCGCAGGCCGAGGCCGCGCCGTTCCAGCAGGGCCTGAACCCGCTCGAAGTGCTCCAGTTCCTCCCGGGCCAGGGGGCTGAGCACGGCCGCCAGCTCCCCGTCGGACGGGTAGCGGAACATCAGCTGCAGGGCGGCGCCGGCCGCCTTGCGCTCGCAATGGGCGTGGTCGATCAGCAGCAGCTCCGGGTGGGCCAGGGCCTGCTCCAGCCAGGCGGCGCTGCTGGGGGCCGCCAGCCACCGCACCCGGGCCGCCGCCGCCACCGGGGCCTCGGCCGCCACCGGCAGGGAGGCGCCGCTCATGCCGAGGCCCGCAGATGGGCCACCAGGCCCTCGAGGGCGAGGCGGTAGCTGGTGGCGCCGAAGCCGCAGATGACCCCCAGGGCCCGGTCCGCCAGCAGGGAACGATGGCGGAAGGGCTCGCGGGCGTGGGTGTTGCTCAGGTGCACCTCCACGAAGGGCAGGGCCACCGCCAGCAGGGCATCACGGATCGCCACCGAGGTGTGGGTGTAGGCGGCGGCGTTGATCAGGATCCCGTCGCTGGCCGGGCTGCCGGCCTGCCCTCCGGCCTGCTGGATGCGGTCCACCAGGGCCCCCTCGTGGTTGCTCTGGAAGCAGGTGAGCTTCACCCCCAGCGCCGCTGCCTGCTGCTCCAGGGCGGCATCGATGGCCGCCAGGGTGCTGCTGCCGTAGAGGCCCGGCTCCCGCTGGCCGAGCAGGTTGAGGTTGGGGCCATGGAGCACGAGCAGGCGCATCGGGGAGGGGAGAGGGCGGGAAGGGCAGGGAGGAGGCGGGAAGGTCGGCTGGTAAGTTCTGAGGGTGTGGTTCGGGTCGGTGCCCGAGTGGTTAATGGGGGCGGACTGTAAATCCGCTGGCTCTGCCTACGTTGGTTCAAATCCAACCCGGCCCACCTTCCACATGCCCTTGTAGCTCAGCGGTAGAGCACTCCCTTGGTAAGGGAGAGGTCACGAGTTCAAGTCTCGTCAAGGGCTTTCACCCCCAGCCCCTCCCCCTCCCCGCAGGTGCTCAGGCGGCGCTGGGATTCCATTCGCGGTGGACCGGGAGCATGCCCGAGAATGCGGGACCTCCGCCGCCCGGACGGTCTGCTTGCCGCCCCTGTTGTCCCCCGTCTGCCTCAGCGTTCCCGCGCTCCTGTCTCCGGCCCTGATCACCCAGTCGTCCCTGTTCGGGATCGGCATCGCCTTCAGCCCTCTGCACATCGCGGTGGTCACCCTGCTGCTGCTGGGCCGTGACCCCCTGAAGCGCGCCATGGCCTACGTGGCGGGCTGGGCAGCCGCCAACGCCCTGGCCATCGTGCTGCTGATGGTGCTGGGGGAAACCTTCGCCATCAGCCTCAGCCACGGCGAGCGGGAGCAGGTGCTGATCGACCTGCTCGGGGCCGGCGCCCTCGTGGGCCTGGGTCTGTACCAGCTCACGCCCCAGGCCAACATCGGCGAGGAGGGGATGGCCCTGCGGCTGATGAACCAGCTGCCCGACTTCAGCACCTTCACCCTGGTGCTGATCGGTGCCACCAGCGCCCTGCTCACCCCGGAGAACCTGGTCTTCTATCTCAAGGAGGCCGGCCTGTTGCTGCTCAACGATCCCGGCCTCACCGCAGATGCGGAGGTGACGGGCCTGTTCACCCTGATGGCCAGCTCCCTGCTGCTGCTGCCGCCCCTGGCCTGGCTGGTGAGCGGCGGGGCGATCCGCGAGCCGATCATGCGCCTGGAGGACTGGCTGCAGCACAAGGCCGAGTGGCTGGTGGGGGTCCTCGCCCTGGTGCTCGGGGCCTACCTGCTGTTCGAAGGGCTGCACGGCCTCAACCTGCTGAGCGTGGCCGGGTGAGCGCCGGCGGCCGTTAGCGTCATTTCATTCCCTTGGTCAGCATCCCGTTGCTCCCCGCCGTGCGCCGGACCTGCCTGGCGATCGGCCTCGGCCTCGCCCTGGCCCTGTTGCCCCCTGGAGCTCGCCTGCTGGCCGCCACGGTCTGCGTACTGACCCCCAGGCTGGCGCTCAATGCCCGGGGGGAGGCCGTGGCCGCCGTCCCGATCGGAGCCCCCACGATCCTGAGCACCGAAAGCCTTGAGGAGGTGCGGATCGAGCGGGCCGGTGAGCTGCTCTGGCAGCGGCAGGCCCTCCCGGGCGAGGCCATCGACGGGCCGATCGCCTGGCCCCTGGCGCCGATCCGCCCGGGCCAGCAGTTGCAGCTGCTGCTGCGGCCCCAGGGCGTCCGCAGGGACGACTTCGCCATCATCCTGCTGGAGGGTGATCCAGCCGAGCGTATGGAGCGGGCCCAACGGGAGCTCAATGGCCTGGCCAGTGATCCGCTCGCCTGGTGGGCCTCCATCCAGCGCAACTTCGACCGGGGCGACCTCAGCCTGGGCCTGGCCCTGCTTTACGACCTCGAAGGCCCCGCCTCCCCACGGCTCGACAACCTGCGGCGGGCCGTGTTCCAGGCCGGCTGCGGCGCCCCCTGAGGCCCACCCGTCCGGCCGGGGCCGCGGCGGGGAAGGATTTGCCAGCCTGGGCGGAAAGGGCCCCACCCCATGTCCCCACCGGCCGCTCCCGCCAGCCCCGGCGCCAGTCCCTCCCCCCTGACGGTGCCGGTGGCCACGATGCGCGCCCTGGTGGAGGGGGGCACCACCCGGCCCCTGGCCTGGCGGCTGGAGCAGCTGCAGCGGCTGGGCCGCCTGCTGGAGTCGGCGGAGCCGGCGATGCTGGACGCCCTGGCCAGCGACCTGGGCCGCTCCGCCATGGAAGGGGGCTTCGAGTTGGCGGCCCTGCGCCAGGAGCTGCGCCACACCCGCCGCCACCTGGCCGGCTGGATGCGTCCCCGCCGCCGCCCCCTGCCCCTGTGGGCCTGGCCCGGCCAGGGCTCGGTGCGCACCGAACCCCTGGGCTGCGTCCTGATCATCGGCGCCTGGAACTATCCCTTCGAGCTCTGCCTCCACCCCCTGCTCCATGCCCTGGCCGCGGGCAACACGGCCGTGGTCAAGCCCTCCGAACTGAGCCCCGCCGCGGCGGCCCTGCTGGCGGAGCTGCTCGGCCGCCACTTCGAGCCCACGGTGGTCCAGGTGGTGTGCGGCGACGGGGCCGTGGCCGCCCGGCTGCTGGAGCGGGAGCGTTTCGACCACATCCTCTTCACCGGCGGGGAGCGGGTGGGACGGCTGGTGATGGCGGCCGCCGCCCGCCATCTCACCCCCGTGACGCTGGAGCTGGGGGGCCGGAACCCGGCGATCGTGCTGGCGGATGCGGATCCGACCATCACCGCCCGGCGGCTGCTGTGGGGGCGCTGCCTCAACGCCGGCCAGACCTGTCTGGCCCCCAACCATGTGCTGGTGGCGGCCGGGTTGCGGGAGGCCCTGGTGGCCGCGTTCCGGGAACAGAGCCGGGCCCTGTACGGCCAGGATCCCCTGGCCAGCCCCGATCTGGGGCAACTGGTCGGGGCGGCGCGCTTCGCGCGGCTCCAGGGGCTGCTGGCCCAGGCGCGGGAGAAGGGCCAGGTGCTGCTGGGCGGTCGCTGGGACGAAGCCGGGCGGCGGATTGAGCCCACGGTGGTGGCGATCGACGATCCCGACGACGATCCGCTGCTCCGGGAGGAGCTGTTCGCCCCGATCCTGCCCCTGCTGGCGGTGGCGGACCTGGAGGAGGCCCTGACGCTGGTGCGCCGGGACCCGAAACCCCTGGCCCTCTATCTGTTCGGCGGCGGCGCATCCGAGCGGGAACGGGCGCTGGCGGGCAGCGGTTCGGGCAGCCTGGTGGTCAACGACACGGTGATCCAGGGGGGCATGGCCGCCCTGCCCTTCGGCGGTATCGGCGCCAGCGGCATGGGGGCCTACCACGGGGAAGCCGGCTTCCTCACGTTCTCCCACCAGCGCAGCGTGATCTGCCGGCCGCTGCGACCCGATCCCCCGATCCGCTTCCCCCCCTACGCCGGCAGGCTGGGCCTGGTCCGTCGTCTGATGGGCTGAGGGGGGCTGGGCGGGCCTGGACGCGGACCTTAACGTGCCAGCAGCTATCCCTAGTGCCCATGCGCCGCCCCCTCATCGCCCTGGCTCTAGCCATGGTGTTGCCGCTGCCGGCTCTGGCTGCCCAGGTGACCGTCAAGCCCGGTGAGACCCTCTCCGACATCGCCGCCCGCCACCGGGTGAGCGTGACCACCCTGATGAAGATGAATGGGATCAGCGATCCCGACCTGGTCGAAGCGGGCCGGACCCTGACGCTGCCCGGGGGTGCGGCGAGACCCCGGGCGTCCGGCGGCAGCTTCACCGTGGCCCCAGGGGAAACCCTCTCCGAGATCGCCGAGCGGCACGGCATCACCGTCAGCCGGCTGATGCAGCTCAACGGCCTCAGCAAGGCGGACCACATCGAGGCCGGCCAGAAGCTGGTGGTGCCCTCCTCCCCCCGCAGCGCCGCCCCGGTCGCCAGGGTCAACCGCAAGGCCACCGAGCACGTGGTCCGCAGCGGCGAAAGCCTCTCCCAGATCGCCGACGCCTACGGCGTTCCGATGAAGCAGCTGATCGCCCTCAACCGCATCAGCGACCCCGACCTGGTGGAATCCGGCACCCGGCTGCGGCTGAAGCCGGCCAGCACCCCCGCCCCCCGGCCGGCCGCCCGACCCGCGGCGGCGGCGGCGAAGCCGGCGCGCAA
>NZ_JAGQBM010000035.1:0-27887 GCF_024345635.1 Cyanobium sp. Lug-B | reverse complement strand
AGCCCCGGTCGCCGGGGACGAGCACGCCGCGGCCGAACCGGCACCGGGGCGCGAAGCCCTCCAGGGGCCTGGGCCCCCACTGGCGGCGGAAGCGCTCCACCGCGGCCACCAGCCCCTCCCCCAGGCCCGGCACCGCTGCCAGCTCGGCGGCGGAGGCCCCCCAGGCGGCGGCGAGACCACCGCACCCAGCCTCGAGGGCCCGCAGGCGCTGCCAACCGAGACCCGGGCAGCGGCTCCAGAGCAGCCACCACAGGCGCTGCTGCCGGTCCCAGGTGGGGGTGGCCCTGCGGGGGAACACCCCCTGCACCAGATCTCCCATGGCCCGCGCCAGCACCTGAACAGCAGTACAAGCGTACTATGGATGGATGTCGGTGCCTGTCGGCCCTTTCCTCAGGATGTCCAGGGCCTGCTCCAGGTCCGGTGGCAGCCGCCGCTGCAGCCGCCGCCGGGAGCCCCCAGCGGAGAGATCCACCAGCACGAGGTCGACGCTGGCCTCGGCCGCCACCCCCCCGTCGGGGCGCAGGAAACGGCTCTGCCAGGAAAGCTTGACGCCCTGCCGCGGCAGCACCCGGCTGTGGATCGCGACCGCGTCACCGTGGAGCAGGGCCTGGCGGTAGTCGATGCGCAGCCCCACCACCGGCAGCTCCAGCCCCCGGGACGACAGGTCGCTGTAGTGGAGGCCGGCCCGGGCCAGCGCCTCGACGCGCGCCTCCTCCAGCCAGGCCAGGTAGGCCCCGTGCCACATCACGCCGGCGTGATCGGTGTGCTGCGGCAGCACCCGCCGGTTCAGACACCACCAGGCCGCTTCGGAGCGCTGCATCACGGTCTTCACCACAGGGGAGTGCGAAAACAGGATCAGCCATAGGCTGATCCAGAGCCTCTTTGACGACCGTGTTCCGCAACCTGCTGATCGCCGATTCCGGCAAGGGTCATGTGGAGGAGATGGTCCGCATCCTGCGGGACATCCCCCCTTGCCGTCAGGCCAGGATCAACCTGCTGCACGTGATCCCCGAGCAGGGGGGTCTGGATCTGGAGACCCACCGCCAGCAGGCCGAGGTGCTGATCAAGGAGGCGATCGAGCGGCTCGGTCTCAGCCCCGGCGAGGTCAACACCCTGGTGCGGGAGGGCGACGCCAAGCTGACCGTGCTGAACGTGGCCGATGAGCTGGAGGCCGACCTGATCGTGATGGGGTCGCGGGGCCTGGGCAGGCTGCAGTCGATCCTGGGCAACAGCGCCAGCCAGTACGTCTTCCAGCTCTCCACCCGGCCCATGCTGCTGGTGCGGGACGATCTCTACGTGAAGGCCATCAACCGGGTCCTGGTGGCCATCGACGGCACCGGGGTCGGTGACGACGCCCTGCGGCTGGCCTGCGAACTGGTGCAGGGCATCCCCGGCGGCAGCCTCACCGGCGTGCACGTGTCCCGCCAGGACATCACCCCTTCGCGCGGGGGACGCACCCCCGGGGACGACGTGCTGCAGAAGGCGATCCAGCGGGCCCGCAGCTTCGGGGTGGAGATGAAAGGCCTGCATCGCACGGGCGACATCGCCCGAGGCGTCTGCGCCGCCGCCGAGGAGGCGAAGGCGGACCTGGTGGTGATTGCCTCCCAGGACCGCAGGCCGCTGGTGGCCCGGGCCCTGGTGGATCTCGACAAGCTTCTGGGCAGCTCGGTCAGCGACTACATCCGGGTGCATGCCCCGGCTCCGGTGCTGCTGGTGCGGGAGCCGGAGGGGCGGGCGCGCTGAGAGCGACTCAGCCGCCCTGGCGGCTGTTCGTCTGGATGTAGAGAATGATCAGAAAGACGGCGGGAACCAGAACGAACAGGAGGCTGGCAACGAAGCCGAGGTCGTTGGTTTCCATGACTGCTGGTGAGGTTCTGAGAACGTATCACCGCCCATCGGCGGGAAGGACGCCCCCTTCATCGCTCGTTGCGGATGGAGCGTCCTCCTCCTCCGGCTCCTCGGCGGCGGGAGGGACGGGCCAGGCGGTGGGCCCCTCCGGCAGGGGCTGGGCCAGGGCCCTGGCCAGGTCGCCTTCCCGGTCCGCGAGTCCCACCTGGGGCCGGGTGAGCACCATCACCGATTTCTGCACCAGGGCCTGACAGGCCAGCCGCCAGGTCTGGGGGCGCCGTCTCAGCTTGAGCTGTTCCACCGCCGTCTGTTCCGTGAGGGCGTTGGCCGCCCCGCCCTCCACCACCTCCACGAAGCAGGTGATGCACTGGCCGCAGCCCCCGCAGTTGCCCAGCCGGCCCTTGAGGCCGTACAGCTCGATGCCTTCGCGCAGGGCGACCTCGCGGAGGTTCTCCCCCGGGTAGCACTCCACGTCACGCTGCTCGCGCACGAACCGGATCACGGGCATGGCGGAAGCCTCGGGGGAACAGGACGGCTCCCATTGTGAGGCGCGCCGTTGCGGTCCGTTACCTGGGCCCCGTGCCGTTGCCCGCAACCCTTACCATCGCCAGCACGGATCGGTAATCACCGAGCGTCTCCTTAGCCGCCATCGCCCCGGCGACCGGCTTCGGCAACTGTCAACCCAGACCTGACCCCCCAATGGGATTGCCCTGGTACCGGGTGCACACGGTCGTCATCAACGACCCGGGCCGACTGCTGGCCGTGCACCTCATGCACACCGCCCTGGTAGCCGGCTGGGCCGGCTCCATGGCGCTCTATGAGCTCGCGATCTTCGACCCCTCCGACCCGGTCCTCAACCCCATGTGGCGCCAGGGCATGTTCGTCATGCCCTTCATGGCTCGCCTGGGTGTGACGGGCAGCTGGGGTGGCTGGAGCGTCACCGGTGAAACCGGCGTCGACCCCGGCTTCTGGAGCTTCGAGGGCGTGGCTGCCGCCCACATCATTTTCAGCGGCCTCCTCTTCCTTGCCGCCATCTGGCACTGGACCTACTGGGATCTCGAGATCTGGCAGGACCCCCGCTCCGGGGAGCCCGCTCTCGACCTGCCCAAGATCTTCGGCATCCACCTGCTGCTGGCCGGCCTGGGCTGCTTCGGCTTCGGCGCCTTCCACCTCACCGGCGTCTTCGGGCCCGGGATGTGGATCTCCGATCCCTACAGCCTGACGGGACACCTCGAACCGGTGCAGCCCGCCTGGGGACCGGAGGGCTTCAACCCCTTCAACCCGGGCGGGATCGTGGCGCACCACATCGCCGCCGGCATCGTCGGCATCATCGCCGGCATCTTCCACATCACCACCCGTCCGCCGGAGCGCCTGTACAAGGCTCTCCGCATGGGCAACATCGAGACGGTGCTGGCCAGCGCCATCGCTGCGGTGTTCTTCGCGGCCTTCATCGTGGCCGGAACCATGTGGTATGGCTCGGCCGCCACGCCGGTGGAACTCTTCGGCCCCACCCGCTATCAGTGGGATCAGGGCTACTTCAAGACGGAGATCAACCGTCGCGTCCAGACCGCCCTCGACAACGGCGCCACCAAGGAAGAGGCCTACGCGGCCATTCCCGAGAAGCTCGCCTTCTACGACTACGTCGGCAACAGCCCCGCCAAGGGTGGTCTGTTCCGCGTGGGCCCGATGATCAACGGTGATGGCCTGCCCACCTCCTGGATCGGCCACATCGCCTTCACCGACAAGGAAGGCCATGACCTTGAAGTCCGGCGTCTGCCCAACTTCTTCGAGAACTTCCCGGTGGTGCTCCAGGACGACCAGGGCATCGTCCGCGCTGACATCCCGTTCCGTCGGGCCGAGGCGAAGTACTCCTTCGAACAGCAGGGTGTGACGGCCACCGTCTACGGCGGTGCCCTCAACGGTCAGACCTTCACCGACCCTGCCGACGTCAAGCGCCTGGCCCGCAAGGCCCAGCTTGGCGAGGCCTTCGAGTTCGACCGGGAGACCTACCACTCCGACGGCACCTTCCGCAGCTCCCCCCGCGGCTGGTTCACCTTCGGCCATGCCTGCTTCGCCCTGCTCTTCTTCTTCGGCCACATCTGGCACGGTGCCCGCACCCTCTACCGTGATGTCTTCGCCGGGATCGACCCCGATCTGGGTGAGCAGGTGGAGTTCGGTCTGTTCGCCAAACTGGGCGACCGTTCCACCCGGCGCCTTCCCGAGGGCTACGTGCCCCCGGCCGGTTCCACCCTCAGCTGACCGCCAGTCCCCCCGAGGATTCCCATGGAGAGCTTCGCCTACATCCTGATCCTGGCCCTGGCCATTTCCACGCTGTTTTTCGCGATCGCCTTCCGCGACCCCCCGAAGATCGGCAAGTGACCATCCGTCCAGATTGATGCCGAGCCCCCGGGAAACCGGGGGTTTTTTCATGCTTCAGCCCGCGACCGGGAGGCACCCCCCTTCTCTTTGTGCCCGTAGCTGTTTACACTCCAAACAATTGGACGCGTGCCCGGGGATGCAATGTCCCTCCTGCCAACACACCGACAGCCGCGTTCTGGAATCAAGGGCCGCCGATTCCGGGCGCAGCGTGCGGCGGCGCAGGGAGTGCCTCAATTGTGATTTTCGCTTCACCACCTACGAACGGGTCGAGACCGTTCCGATCACCGTGGTCAAGCGCAACGGCAGCCGGGAAACCTTCAACCGCAGCAAACTGCTCCACGGTCTGCTGCGGGCCTGCGAGAAGACGGGTCTGGAACCCGCCCGGCTCGAGGCCGTCGTCGACGACATCGAACTGGCCCTGCAGCAGCGGGTCGGCCGGGAGGTGAGCAGCAATGAGATCGGTGAGCTGGTGCTGCAGCGCCTGCGGGAGATGAGCGAGGTGGCCTACGTGCGCTTCGCCTCCGTGTACCGCCAGTTCCAGAGCGTCAGCGATTTCGTGGCCACCCTCGAAGGGCTGGGCAGCCGCGCCAAGACCAAGAACCGGCTGGCGGTGGTGGGCTGAACCGGGCACCGGCGCCGGGAACGGATCAGCCAGCCGGTTCATTGATAGAGTGATTGATCGGGTGTGCGCTGCAGGCGGGCAGCCATCCCGTTCCTTCGCACTGCCACCGGCAGACCGCCCCAGCTCCATGACCCTCACTCCTTCTTCCGAAGCCGACACCCTCGAGGCCCTCACGCCGATCAGCGGCGAGGAGGCCACCGACGTGGAGGCCAGCGCCGATCTCGATCTGGCGATCCCGGAAGAGGTGCCCAGCGCCGACGACTCCAGCAGCCGTGTCAGCGCACGGGACGGCGACGGTGTGGGCTTCACGCTGGACGAGTTCGCGGCCCTGCTCAGCAAGTACGACTACAACTTCAAGCCCGGCGACGTCGTCAACGGCACCGTCTTCGCCCTGGAATCCAAGGGCGCGATGATCGACATCGGCGCCAAGACCGCCGCCTTCATGCCCCTTCAGGAGGTGTCGATCAACCGGGTGGAGCACCTCTCCGACGTGCTTGAGCCCGGCGAGGTGCGGGAGTTCTTCATCCTCAGCGAGGAGAACGAGGACGGCCAGCTCACCCTGTCGGTGCGTCGCATCGAGTATCAGCGCGCCTGGGAGCGGGTGCGCCAGCTGCAGAAGGAGGACGCCACGATCTACAGCGAGGTGTTCGCCACCAACCGCGGCGGCGCCCTGGTGCGGGTGGAGGGCCTGCGGGGCTTCATCCCCGGCAGCCACATCAGCACCCGCAAGGCCAAGGAGGAACTCGTCGCCGACTTCCTCCCCCTCAAGTTCCTCGAGGTGGACGAGGAGCGCAACCGTCTGGTGCTCAGCCATCGCCGTGCCCTGGTGGAGCGGAAGATGAATCGCCTCGAGGTGGGCGAAGTGGTGCTGGGCACCGTCAGGGGCATCAAGCCCTACGGCGCCTTCATCGACATCGGGGGTGTCAGCGGCCTGCTGCACATCTCCGAGATCAGCCACGAGCACATCGAGACCCCCCACACCGTGCTCAATGTCAACGATCAGATGAAGGTCATGATCATCGACCTCGACGCCGAGCGGGGGCGCATCTCCCTGTCCACCAAGGCCCTCGAGCCGGAGCCGGGCGACATGCTCAGCGATCCCCAGAAGGTGTTCGACAAGGCCGAAGAGATGGCCGCCCGCTACAAGCAGATGCTGCTCGAGCAGGCCGAGGACAACGAGCCGATGGGTGTCTCCCTGGAATGAGGTCGCGCCGGATCCGCTGACGATGGTTCACCTTTCCCTGCGGGGCACCCCGCTGCCCTGCGGGGACCGCCCCCTGGAGGCGGTGCTGTTCGACAAGGACGGCACCATGAGCCACAGCGAGCCGATGCTCGTGGCCCTGGCCCAGGCCAGGGTCTTTCATTGTCTGGCCCTGGCCGGCCTGGCCGAGCACGACCCGGAGCGGCACCGCGACCTGGGCGCCCTGCTGCATCGCGCCTATGGCCTGTCCGCCGAGGGCATCCACCCGGCCGGCACGATGGCGGTGGCCAGCCGCGACCAGAACCTGGTGGCCACCGCCACCGCCCTGGCCCAGGTGGGCCTCGGCTGGCCCGAAGCCCTGGCCACGGCCGAGGCGGTGTTCGCCCGCACCGATGCCCTGCACGGCCAGGGGAGTGAGCAGCGACCGGCCCCCACCCCGGGCCTGCGGTCCCTGCTGGAGGCCCTGCGCCTGGCGGGAGTGCGCTGCGCCGTCATCAGCAACGACCACGTGGAGGGCATCGAAGCCTTTCTGGCCGCCCACGATCTGGCCACCTACGTGCAGGCCCTCTGGAGCGCCGAGCATCAGCCCCGCAAACCCGACCCCGCCGCCGTCCATGGCCTGTGCGCGGAGCTGGGCGTGGCGGTGGAGGGCTGCGCCCTGATCGGCGACGCCAACAGCGACCTGCGCATGGCGAGGGCCGCCGGGGTGCCGGTGGTCCTGGGCTACCGGGCAGGCTGGCGTTGGCCGGTGGCGCTGGACGGCTCCTTCCTGCAGCTGGACCACTGGCGGGAGCTCGCCGTCGTGCCGGGGAACGCCGCCATCCCCCCCAATGGTTCCAGCGCCACTGGGATGGTCGCCCCACGGGAATAAGCTCAGCCATCGACTGACCCCCTGCCCCTATGAGCCGTTTCGTCTTCACCTCGGAATCGGTGACGGAAGGCCACCCCGACAAGATCTGTGATCAGGTCAGCGACGCCGTGCTCGACGCGCTGCTGGCCCAGGACCCCTCCAGCCGGGTGGCCTGCGAGACCGTGGTGAACACCGGCCTCTGCCTGATCACAGGGGAAGTCACCACCAACGCCCGCGTCGACTTCAACACCCTGGTGCGGGGCGTGATCGAACAGATCGGCTACAGCGGCGCCCGCGCCGGCGGCTTCGACGCCCGCAGCTGCGCCGTGCTGATCGCCCTTGATCAGCAGTCGCCGGACATTGCCCAGGGTGTGGATGAGGCCGACGACCATGACGGCGATCCCCTCGACAAGGTGGGCGCCGGCGACCAGGGCATCATGTTCGGCTACGCCTGCGACGAAACCCCGGAGCTGATGCCGCTGCCCATCAGCCTGGCCCACCGGCTGGCCCTGCGGTTGGCCCAGGTGCGCCATGACGGCAGCCTCGGGTACCTGCTGCCCGACGGCAAGACCCAGGTGAGCGTGGTGTACGAGAACGACCGCCCTGTGGCGATCGACACGATCCTCATCTCCACCCAGCACACCGCCGAAGTGGAGGGGATCAGCGACGAGAAAGCGGTGCAGCAGCGCATCAAGGACGACCTCTGGACGCATGTGGTGCTGCCCGCCACGGCCGATCTGCCCCTCAAGCCCTCCAAGGAGAGCACCCGCTTCTACGTCAACCCCACCGGCAAGTTCGTGGTGGGCGGCCCCCAGGGCGACGCCGGCCTGACGGGCCGCAAGATCATCGTCGACACCTACGGCGGCTATGCCCGCCACGGCGGTGGGGCTTTCTCCGGCAAGGACCCCACCAAGGTGGACCGTTCCGCCGCCTACGCCGCCCGCTATGTGGCCAAGGCTCTGGTGGCCTCCGGCCTCGCCCACAAGGCCGAGGTGCAGCTCAGCTACGCCATCGGCGTGGCCCGGCCCGTGAGCATCCTGGTGGAGAGCTTCGGCACCGGCGCCCTCAGCAACGCCGATCTCACCGCCCTGGTGCAGGAGCACTTCGACCTGCGCCCCGGCGCCATCATCGAAGCCTTCGGCCTGCGGGAACTGCCCCAGCAGCGGGGCGGACGCTTCTACCAGGACGTGGCCGCCTACGGCCACTTCGGCCGCAAGGATCTCGACCTCCCCTGGGAGGACGTGACCGCCATCGCCGCCACCCTCAAGCAGGCCACGGCGAGCCGTGTCAGCGCTGTATCTGGGGGTTGACCTCGGCAGCAGCGGCCTGCGCCTGGCCGTTCTGGCCGACGCCGGAGCCCCCGGTGGCGAGCCCGACGCTCCGGTGCTGGCGCTGCAGGCCCCCTACCCAGGCCGTTTCGAGGAGCCGGAGGCCTGGAGGCAGGGCCTGATCCAGCTGCTGGCCGCCGTGCCCGAGCAGATCCGCCGGCGCGTGACAGCCCTCGCCGTCGATGGCACCTCCGGCACCCTCCTGGCCTGCGGGCCCGGGGGCCGCCTGCTGCCGCCGCCACTGGCGGCCGCCCTGCCTTACCACCAAGCCTGTCCGGAGCAGGCCGGGGCCATCGCCACCCTGCTGGCCGCGGAGGCGGGGGCGGGGGCCGCAGAGAACGGCGCATGGGCCGACCATCCCGCCGCCAGCAGCAGCGGCAGCCTGGCCCGGGCCCTGCGCCTGCAGTCCCTGGCCCGGGAGGCGGGCCTCGCCCAAGGCCTGCTGCTGCGCCACCAGGCCGACTGGCTGATGGGCTGGCTGCTGGACGACTGGCGTTGGGGCGAGGAGGGCAACAACGTGCGCCTGGGCTGGGACCTGCCGCAGGGCCGCTGGCCTGCGGGGGTGGCCGAAGGCCTGGGTGCCGCTGCCCTGCCCTCGATCCGCAGCAGCGGCCGCCGCCTCGGCGCGCTGGCTGCGGAGACGGCGGCCACCCTGGGCCTGCCGGCCGACTGCCAGGTGGTGGCGGGCAGCACCGATGCCAATGCGGCGGTGCTGGCCGCCGATCCCCAGGAGGGTGATGGCATCGCCGTGCTGGGCACCACCCTGGTGCTGAAGCAGTTCGTGGCCGCCCCCCTGGCAGGGGCCGGCCTCAGCAACCACCGGGTGGGCGGCCGCTGGCTGGCGGGGGGAGCCTCGAACGCCGGCGCCGGCATCCTGCGCCGCTTTTTCGATGACGCCCAGATCGCCGAACTGAGCCGCCAGATGACGCCGGACCGTCCCACGGGGCTGGCCCTGCGGCCCCTGAGCCGCCGGGGTGAGCGCTTCCCGGTGGACGACCCGGAGCTGGAGCCGATCCTGGAACCGAGGCCGGCCAGTGATGCCCGCTATCTGCAGGCCCTGCTGGAGGGCCTGACGGCCATCGAGGTGGCGGGCTGGCGGCGGCTGCGGCAGCTGGGGGCGCCGGAACTGCGGCGGGTGATCAGCGTCGGCGGCGGCGCCCGCAACAGCCAGTGGCGGGCCCTGCGGGCACGGGCCCTGGGGGTCCCGGTGCTGAACCGACCGAAACGCACGGCGGCCCTGGGCATGGCCCTGCTGGCGCGGGCCAGCTCCAGGATGGGGGCCGACTCCCCCCTGCCTCGGCTATGAACGAACGTCTCCAATCGATCCTCGCCATGGCCCTGTTCGTCGTGCTGGCCGGTTATGTGGGCTTCAGCGGCCTGCGGCTGGCTCTGCTGCTCTGGCAGCGGTTCGCCGGCGCCTGAGCCCAGAATTCCCCCAACCGACCGGAACCCATGGCCGCCGATCCCCTCACCGCTGCAGTGAGCGACCGCATCTGCAAGCACATGAACGACGACCACGCCGAGGCCGTGCTGGCCTACGCCCGCCACTACGGCGGCTGCACCGAGGCCCGCCAGGCCCGGATGGTGGCCGTGGAGCCCGAGGCGATGCGCCTGGAGGTGGACGGCACCCGGGTGGAGGTGCCCTTCGACCACGCCCTCACCGACAGCGAGGACGCCCACCGCACCCTGGTGGCCATGCTGCGGTCGCTCCCCGGGAAGGCTTGAGGCAGCGACTGCGCCGCCAGCGGCGACGCCGGACCCCTGACCCTCCTCACACGCCTGTGCCAGCTCCCGCTCGGCTGGATCGCCGCCACCCCCTGCCCCCTCTGCCGGGGCCTGCAACCGCCCGGGCATGAGCCCGGTGCGCCCTGCCCGGACTGCCGCCACCGCCTCCCCCTGCCGGCGGGGGCCCTGAAGGGCAACGAGCCCCTGCTCTGGTGGGCGGCCGGGTCCTACGACGGCGAGCTGCGGCGGTTGCTGCTCGGGCTGCGGCAGCGGCCGGATCCCGCCAGGGTGGGCGCCCTGGTGCAGGTGCTGGCGGAGGGGCTGCCGTTGTGGCGGCAGCGGCCGCTGCTGGTGCCGGTGCCGAGCTGGAAACGGCAGGCGAATCCCCTGCCGGCGCTGGTGTGCCGCCAGCTCGTCCGCCAGCTGGGCTACCGCCGCGCCGATCTGCTGGAGCGCTCCCGGCCGGTGCTCGGCCAGCACCACCTCGGCAGAAGCCTGCGCCTGGCCAACCAGGCGGGAGCCTTCCGCTGTCGCCGCGGGCCGCGCCTCGGCGAGGCCCTGGGCCGGCCGGTCCTGGTCGTCGACGACATCCTCACCAGCGGGGCCACCGGCTGCAGCGCCGCAGCGGCCCTGAAGAGCCTCGGCTGGCAGGTGGTGGGACTCCTCTGCCTGGCCCGCACGCCCCGGGGGCGCACCCGGACGGCCCGATCCGGCAGCGGGCCGTGATCTAAGATCGCTGCGTCGCTTCGGCGACGGGCCGGGATAGCTCAGTTGGTAGAGCAGGCGACTGAAAATCGCCGTGTCCCCAGTTCAAATCTGGGTCCTGGCATTGCGTGCGGACTGCTCTGCAGCCCATCACCATGCCCCATCAGCCCTCGACCTCCAGCCAGATCTTCAACAACGCCGACAGCTTCGCCCAGGCGTTCGATGAGGCCTGGCAGGAGCACAGTCGAGAGGATCCCTCCCACGGGCTCTCCAGCACCGAGAAGCTCGAGGCGATCCTCGGCCGGGTGGCGGCCCACCCCTTCGCCCAGGCCGATCCGGCCATGGCCCGTCAGGTGGGGGCCTTCCGGATCCGCCTGCTCGACCTTTAAGTGGCGCCCATGAGCAGCTCCCTCGCCCGCCTCCTCCAGCTCCTGAGCGGCGGCTTCAGCAACCAGAGCCAGGCCTTCGACAATCCTCCGCTCTACGCCCACATCCTGGTCAAGTTCCGGCCGCTGCCCCAGCTGGCGCCAGGCTCCCTGCTCCTGGAGCAGTCCTACGCCATCTCACCCGGCACGCCCTACAGAATCCGGGTGCTGCGCGCCGAGCGCCGCGACGGCGCACTGATCATCCACAACCAGGCCCTGCAGGACGAGCAGCGGTTCTGGGGCGCCATCGAGGATGAGGGGCGACGCCGCAACATCGGGGACGCCGACCTGATGCCCCTTGAGGGCTGCACCTACGTGGTGCGGGAGGTGGGTGACGGGTTCGTCGGTGAGGTGGAGCCTGGCTGCCGCTGCCTCGTGGAGCGCAAGGGGAGCGTGGCGTACCTGGTCAGCAGCTTCGAGATCGATGCCCGGGGCATGCGCACCATCGACCGGGGCCACGATCCGGCCACCCACGAGCAGCTCTGGGGATCCCTGGCCGGCCCCTTCGAGTTCGAGCGCACCGACGACTACCGCGCCGAACTCCCGTCCGCCTGGCTGGAGACCTGAACGGCCAGGGGCTCCTTCAGCCGGCGATCAGCTCGTCCATGAAAGGCTGCTCCCCCTCATCCAGGAAGGGATCGACCTCCTCCGAGGCCAGGTCGAAGGGTTCCGCGCCCGCCACGGAGGCTGGCGCCTCCTGCTGCAACGCCGGCGGATGCACCGCCTGCAGATGGCGGGAGGTGCCGCTGCGATCCAGACCCCGCAGGGCCGCCTCGATCCTGGCCAGGCGCTCCTCGGTGTCGCCCAGCCGCTCGTCCATGGCGGCCCCATGGGCGGCCTCCAGGTCGGCCACCTCCTCCAGCCGCGCCCCGATGCGATCCTCGTGGCCCCCGAGGCGCTCCTCAAGCTCCAGCAGGCGGTAGGTGAGCGCTTCGGTCACCTGGGACAACACCTGCAGCTGATCAGCCAACCGCAGGGAGGCGTCCTCGGATGGGGATACAACAGAAGCCATGACGGCACCGGGATGATGGCCGGATGGTATCGGCGTGGGGCCGGCCCGCCAGGGGTGTCCCCGGCCGGGGGGTTTGTAACGATTCTGAAAACCCTGTCGTGGCGAGCGGACAGGCCCATAGGATCCGCCTTGCAGCCCATGATCGGGACGTTTCCTGCAGCCGTCCTCGAAGGCGTCTGCCCAACGGCAGCGGCCTTGCGCCCTGCCCATGCGCCCTGCCCACTGACCTTCTCTCCAACGCCTCTCCCCCGGCACCCACGCTCATGACACTTGCCAACGCTGCCTATCTGGGCATCGAGCGTTTCTCCAGCGACCGCAACAAGGAAAACTGGACGAACGCCACCGAAAACGACAAGGCCGCCCTGATCCGCGCCGTCTACAAGCAGGTGCTCGGCAACCAGTACGTCATGGCCAGCGAGAGGCTCACGGGTCCGGAGTCCCTTTTCAAGCGCGGCTACCTGAGCGTGCGGGAGTTCGTGCGCCAGGTGGCCAAGAGCGGTCTCTACAAGGCCAAGTTCTTCGAAAGCACCAACCCCTACCGCTTCATCGAGCTGAACTTCAAGCATCTCCTGGGCCGGGCTCCCCAGAACAAGGCCGAGATGCTGCACCACTTCACGATCCTGCAGGAGCAGGGCTACGACGCCGAGATCGACTCCTACCTCGACAGCGCCGAGTACCAGAACCGCTTCGGTGAAGAGGTGGTGCCCTACCTGCACGGCTGGGACTACTCCTCAGGCCAGCAGGGCCTGCAGTTCTCCTACATGCTGCAGCTCACCCGGGGCGTGGGCGCCTCGGTGCGGGGCGATCTGCTCAAGAACCAGTCGCGCCTCAACCCCTCGGTGCATGCCGAGGCCCCCATGCCCGTGGTGAGCCCCAACGCCAGGGGCAGCGTCTTCCGCAAGGTCCCCACCGACGGCATCACCCGCCAGGGTGTCGGTGCCGGCGAAGAAGGTCGCACCTTCCGGGTCGAGATCTCCGGCTTCAACAACTACCGCCTGCACAAGCGCAGCAACCGGGTGCGCTTCATCCCCTTCAACAAGCTGCTGCAGACCCAGCAGCAGATCCTGCGCGAAGGCGGCCGTATCGCCAGCATCACCCCGGTCAACTGAGCCGGGCCTCCGTTCAGCCTTACCCCCCTTACCCCTCCGAACCCATGAAGGTTTCCGCAGGTACCCGAGGCACCGGCCTCAACAGTTCCCGTCAGGTGGCGTTCACCGTCACCGGCGTCAACAACAACGACTACTCCCGCACTGCGGACATGGTCATGAACGTGCCGTTCACCCGCATGAACGAGACCATGCGTCTGGTCCATGCCATGGGCGGCAAGATCGTGAGTGTCACCGTGACCGGCGGCGGCACCGGTGGCTCCGAGGCGCCGGCCCCCCGCAAGGGCAAGGCGAAGGCGGAAGGCTGAGGCCGGGCCCCGCTCCGGTGATGCGATGGGTCCCCTCCATGGGGGCCCTTTTTCATGGGCCGGACGGGTGGTCGGGGCAGCGGGCCTTACACCCCTCCGCGGGATCGACCGTCCAGGCTGAACCCCAGCGGACGCTCAGGTGGCCAGAACGCTTGCGGCCGCTTGGATCCTGGCGGTAGTGACCATTTATTAAGGCGCTCCCATCCACCGGACACTGTCACCAACAATAGGTAGGTCTTTCGGAGCGATGCCCGGCCCTGGCCAGGCGATCATCGAAAGCAACGACGCAGTCGACGTCAGCCAGGCCTCCCCCCGGACTGACGCTCCAGACTCGACCCCCTTACCCACCCAATCCCGACGTTCGACGTCGAGAACAGGAGCTAACTCAATGTTCGACGCCTTCACCAAGGTCGTTGCTCAGGCTGATGCCCGCGGCGAATTCCTCAACGCTGGTCAGATCGACGCCCTGGCGTCGATGGTTGCCGAGAGCAACAAGCGCATGGATGCCGTGAACCGCATCACCTCCAACGCTTCCAAGATCGTCACCAACGCGGCCCGCGATCTGTTCGACCAACAGCCCGCCCTGATCGCTCCCGGCGGCAACGCCTACACCCATCGCCGCATGGCTGCCTGCCTGCGCGACATGGAGATCGTTCTCCGCTACGTCACCTACGCCATCTTCACCGGTGACGCCTCCGTCCTGGAAGATCGCTGCCTCAACGGCCTCCGCGAGACCTACCTCGCCCT
This sequence comes from Cyanobium sp. Lug-B, assembly GCF_024345635.1. Taxonomy (NCBI): domain Bacteria; kingdom Bacillati; phylum Cyanobacteriota; class Cyanophyceae; order Synechococcales; family Prochlorococcaceae; genus Cyanobium; species Cyanobium sp. Lug-B. Next base: position 13,631 of record NZ_JAGQBM010000035.1, on the reverse strand, counting down.
CGGCGTGCCCGGCGCTTCCGTCGCTGAAGGCATCCGCAAGATGAAGGACGCTGCCATCGGCATCGCCAACGACCGCAACGGCATCACCCAGGGCGACTGCTCCTCCCTGATGTCCGAAATCGGCACCTACTTCGATCGCGCAGCCGCCGCTGTCGCCTGATCGGTCGTCGCCTGATCTCCGCCTCATCTTCCGGTTCACCTTCTCTCTAACCACCTTCAAATGAAGACTCCCCTCACCGAGGCCGTCGCTGCCGCTGATTCCCAGGGCCGCTTCCTCTCCAACACCGAGCTCAACGCCGCCTTCGGCCGCTTCGAGCGCGCCAAGAACGCCCTGGAAGCTGCCAAGGCCCTCACCGCCAACGCCGACTCCCTGGTGAACGGCGCCGCCCAGGCCGTCTACAACAAGTTCCCCTACACCACCCAGATGCAGGGGAGCAACTACGCCTCCGACGCCCGCGGCAAGGCCAAGTGTGCCCGTGACATCGGCTACTACCTCCGCATGGTCACCTACTGCCTGGTCGCCGGTGGCACCGGCCCCATGGATGAGTACCTCGTGGCCGGTCTCGACGAGATCAACCGCACCTTCGAGCTCTCCCCCTCCTGGTACGTCGAAGCCCTGACCTACATCAAGGCCAATCACGGCGTCTCCGGCGATGCCGGCGTCATCGCCAACAACTACATCGACTACGCCATCAGCGCTCTCGTCTGAGCTCTCGCGGCCATCGTTGTTCCGGGTCCCCTTCGGGGGACCTTTTTTTCTGGCCGGATGTCGTCCCGCTGCAGCGGGTGGGTTCTCATCTGCTGTAACGATCGAACATCATTTCGAAATCCTGTGCGGAGTCCCTCATAGGATCAGAACGGTGCACCGTACGCGTGCAGTCCTCCCCCTTCTGGCCCGCCATCCATGACCCTCGTCAATGCGCCCTATCTGGGCATCGAACGCTTTGCGAACGACCGCAACAAAGAAAACTGGTCAAATGCGTCCGATCAGGATAAGAGCACGATCATCCGCACCGTCTATCAGCAGGTGCTCGGGCGGCAGTACATCATGGAGAGCGAGCGTCTCGAGGGCGCCGAATCCCTCTTCCGCAACGGCTATCTGAGTGTGCGCGAGTTCGTGAGGGCTGTGGCGAAGAGTGGTCTCTACCGCGCCAAGTTCTTCGAGAACTGCAATCCCTATCACTTCATCGAGCTCAACTTCAAGCATCTGCTGGGCCGTGCCCCCCAGAACAAGGCGGAGATGCTGCATCACTTCACCATCCTGCAGGATCAGGGTGTCGACGCCGAGATCGATTCCTACATCGACAGCGCCGAGTATCAGGAGCGCTTCGGGGAGGAAGTGGTCCCCTATCTGACCGGCTGGGATTACTCCGCTGGCCAGCAGGGCCGCCAATTCTCCTGGCTGATGCAGCTGGCCCGGGGCGCCGCGGCTTCGGTGAAAGGGGACACCGCCGGCACCAACTTCCGGCTCGGCAAGGCCCTGCACCAGGACCGTGCCGTTCCCGTGGTGAGCCCCAACGCCAAGGGTTCGGCCTTCCAGCCCAGCCAGGTGGCCAACGAATCGATCACCAAGATGGCCAAGGGCATCGGCCAGAAGGCCAAGGTGTATCGCATCGAAGTCACCGGACTCACCGAGTACCGGCTGCATAAGCGCAGCAACACGGTGCGTTTCGTGCCCTTCAACAAACTGCTGGAGGCCCAGCAGATGATCCATCGGCAGGGCGGACGGGTTGCCAGCGTGACCCCTGTGAACTGACGGCCAGATCCACCGCTCAGGTCCACTGCTCAGGTCCACGACCCGGTGCCTCCCGGCCCCATTCGGCGTGATGCCGAATGGGGCCTTTTTCATGGGCTGGCTGCAAGCAGATTGCTGCAGGATCGCGGGTCCTGAGTGTTCATCAAGGCACAGATCAAAGCCACGATTGGGGTGCCTGGGAGCCCCACGACTGGGCCCGGCCAGAGGAGACCAGCGGCTACCGATGACCCTTTGTAAACTTCACGGATCCTGGGGCGATTCTTTCAGACAATAAGTCCGTGCCCAGCACAGGTGAACGTCCACACGGCGTTCCCACCCCCCCCCTTACCCACCCCATCACGACGTTCGACGTCGAGAACAGGAGCTAACTCAATGTTCGACGCCTTCACCAAGGTCGTTGCTCAGGCTGATGCCCGCGGCGAATTCCTCAACGCTGGTCAGATCGACGCCCTGGCGTCGATGGTTGCCGAGAGCAACAAGCGCATGGATGCCGTGAACCGCATCACCTCCAACGCTTCCAAGATCGTCACCAACGCGGCCCGCGATCTGTTCGACCAACAGCCCGCCCTGATCGCTCCCGGCGGCAACGCCTACACCCATCGCCGCATGGCTGCCTGCCTGCGCGACATGGAGATCGTTCTCCGCTACGTCACCTACGCCATCTTCACCGGTGACGCCTCCGTCCTGGAAGATCGCTGCCTCAACGGCCTCCGCGAGACCTACCTCGCCCTCGGCGTGCCCGGCGCTTCCGTCGCTGAAGGCATCCGCAAGATGAAGGACGCTGCCATCGGCATCGCCAACGACCGCAACGGCATCACCCAGGGCGACTGCTCCTCCCTGATGTCCGAAATCGGCACCTACTTCGATCGCGCAGCCGCCGCTGTCGCCTGATCGGTCGTCGCCTGATCTCCGCCTCATCTTCCGGTTCACCTTCTCTCTAACCACCTTCAAATGAAGACTCCCCTCACCGAGGCCGTCGCTGCCGCTGATTCCCAGGGCCGCTTCCTCTCCAACACCGAGCTCAACGCCGCCTTCGGCCGCTTCGAGCGCGCCAAGAACGCCCTGGAAGCTGCCAAGGCCCTCACCGCCAACGCCGACTCCCTGGTGAACGGCGCCGCCCAGGCCGTCTACAACAAGTTCCCCTACACCACCCAGATGCAGGGGAGCAACTACGCCTCCGACGCCCGCGGCAAGGCCAAGTGTGCCCGTGACATCGGCTACTACCTCCGCATGGTCACCTACTGCCTGGTCGCCGGTGGCACCGGCCCCATGGATGAGTACCTCGTGGCCGGTCTCGACGAGATCAACCGCACCTTCGAGCTCTCCCCCTCCTGGTACGTCGAAGCCCTGACCTACATCAAGGCCAATCACGGCGTCTCCGGCGATGCCGGCGTCATCGCCAACAACTACATCGACTACGCCATCAGCGCTCTCGTCTGAGCTCTCGCGGCCATCGTTGTTCCGGGTCCCTTTCGGGGGACCCTTTTTTTCTGGCCGGAGTCCCGCCGGCCCCGGGGATGGCAGCATTCCCCGAGTCCCTCGCACCTGCGCAGAACCATGGCCGGTGACGGCGAACCGATCAGCGAAGCCGAGGCGCTTGAGCAGCTTCGCCAGACCGACGACCAGTCCCGTCAGTACTACGCGGCCTGGTGGCTGGGGCGCATGCGCAGCCGGCACCCGGAGGCCGTGCCCCTGCTGCTGGCTGCCCTCACCCAGCGACAGCCGCGGGATCCGGGTGCCGGCGTCGAGCACAACGCCGTGGCCCGCAACGCGGCCCGGGCCCTGGGCAAGATCGCCGATGCGCGGGCCATCCCTGAGCTGCTGGCCGTGCTCGACGACGCCGACGACGGCCTGCGGGAGGCCGCGGCCCGCTCCCTCGGCGAGCTTCGGGCGACGGCAGCGGTGCCCCTGCTGACCCGCCGGCTGGCCAGCGGCCCCGCCGTCGCCGGGGCCTGCCGCGACGACAGCCCCCGGCTGCAGGAACCCTGCGAAGCGATGCTGGAGGCCCTGGGGGCGATCGGGGAGGCCCGGGAGGAGGTGCTGGCGGTGATCCGCCCCTTCACCGCCCACGAGCGGCCCCTGGTCCGCAGCGCCGCCTGTCGCGCCCTGCTGCAGCTCACCGGCGAAACGGTCTGGGCCGACGAGCTGCTCGGCCTGCTGCAGCATCCCCAGCTGCAGGTGCGCCGCGCGGCCCTGATGGATCTGGGGGCGGTGGGATGGCGACCCGCCCTGGAGCCGATCCGACGCACCTTCGCCGAAAACAGCCTCAAGCTGATCGCCCTGCGGGGGCTGGTGGAACAGGGCCGCAGCAGTGCCAGCGGCGGCGAGGCGGACAGCGATGATGAGGCCCTCCTGATGGCGATGGACGCGCTGCTGTGATGACGGCCGGAAGCGGACATTCCCAGCGCGCCGCCGATCGGATCCGGGCTTTCGAGCAGGCCGGCAGCGCCGAGGCGCTGGTGGCGGCCACCCGGCGGCTGACCGACTGCGACGACCCCCTGGCCACCGTGCCCCAGCTGGTGCAGGTGCTGGGGTTCAACAATCCCGGTGCCGCCGTCGCCGCCGTGGACGGCCTGATCGCGATCGGCCCGGCGGCTGTCGGGCCCCTGCTGGCCAATCTGGATGCCCACAACTACGGCGCCAGGGCCTGGGCCGTCCGGGCCCTGGCGGGCATCGGCGACCCTCGCGGCCTCGAGGTGCTCGAGGACGCCCTGGGCACGGACGTCGGCCCCAGCGTGCGCCGGGCCGCCGCCAGGGGCCTGGGGGCCATGCGGCTGGAGAGCCTCGCCGAGCAGGAGCGGGAAGGGATCCGCCTGCGCTGCCTGGAGGCCCTCGAAGCGGGCCGCAGCGACGGCGAATGGGTCGTGCGCTATGCCGTAGCGGTGGGCTTCGAGGGCCTGGCGCTGCCGCTTGCGCCGCCCCATCCCCACCGCCAACGGGCCGTGGCGGGCCTCAGCCAGCTCCTGCAGCCGGAGCAGGAGGAGACTCTGGTGGTGCGCCTGCGGGCCGGTGTGGCCCTGAAGCGACTGGACTGCCGATGACCTCCCCTGATCCGACCGCCATCCTGTTCGTCTGCCTCGGCAACATCTGCCGCTCCCCGGCCGCCGAGGGGGTCTTCCTGCACCTGATCGCCCGCCAGGGGCTGGAGCAGGCCTTCACGGTGGACTCCGCCGGCACCGGCGACTGGCACGTGGGCCGCCCCGCCGACGCCCGCATGCGCAGCGCCGCCGCCCGCCGGGGCATCGTCCTGCCCAGCCGGGCCCGCCAGATCACGACGGACGACCTGAACCGCTTCGACCACGTGCTGACGATGGACCGGCAGAACCTGGAGGCGGTGCGCGGCCTCGCCGGGTCTGGGGAGGCCGCGGCCCGCATCGGCCCGCTCACCCGCTACTGCCGCCGCTACAGCGTCGAGGAGGTGCCCGACCCCTACTACGGCGGCGAGGAGGGCTTCGACCGGGTGCTGGACCTGCTGGAGGACGCCTGCGGGGGCCTGCTGGAGGCCCTCTTGGCCGACCAGGGCCCCGGCCGGAGCCGCCGCTAGGGGGTCTCGGATTCCTGCAGGGGAGAGGGGCCCCGCCAGGCGTCCTCCGGCACCCGCTCGCGGAACAGGTCGACCAGGCGCTGGATCACGGCGTCGATGGCCAGGCCGTCGGTGACCAGCTCCACGGCATCGTCCGCCTGGCGCAGGGGGGCCTCGGCGCGGCTGGAATCACGGTGATCCCGCTCGGCGATCTGGGCCTCCAGTTCCTCCAGGGCCGGCACGTCGAAGCCGCGCTGGGCCAGATCCGCCGCCCGGCGGCGGGCCCGCTCCGCCACCGTGGCCGTGAGGAACACCTTGCATTCGGCCTCCGGGAAGACGGCGGTGCCGATGTCGCGGCCCTCCGCCACCAGGCCGCCCCGCCGGCCCATGGCCTGCTGCTGGCGGGTGAGGGCCGCCCGCACGCAGGCGTGGGCGGCCACGGTGGAGACCTGGGCGGTGACCTCGGGCCCCCGGATCGCCGCACTGACCTCATGGCCGTTGACCCGCACCCGCTGCTCCCCGGCGGCGTCGGTCTCCAGCCGCAGGTCGAGGTCGTCGAGCAGGGGGGCGATCGCGGTGGGGTCGGCCGGGTCCACGCCCCGGTGCAGCACCCACCAGGTCAGGGCCCGGTACATGGCGCCCGTATCCAGATAAACAAGCCCCAGGCGGCGGGCGAAGGCCCGGGTGACCGTGCTCTTGCCCGCCCCGGCGGGGCCATCGATGGCGACGATCGGCGGACGGTTCATCAGAAAGATGTGGTCGATCAGGCGGGTGCTGCCGCAGCGGGCGGCTGCGGCGAGCAGGGAGATCCCGGTGGCGGCGGGCACCGGAGCCAGGGTAAGGGGATGGACGAGCTGCACATACTCGACACCGAGCCCTGCCGCCTCCAGGGCCCCGCTCACCGCCGCTGTCAGCGCTTCGGCGCTGCCGCTGCCGCCGCGCCAGAGCGTCAGCGCCGCCTGCAGGGCGGCCGGCAGGGCCGCCGCCTGGCCACGTTCCGTGGCGCTGAGGTAGCGATGGCGGGAGCTGCAGGCGAGTCCGTCGGCCTCCCGCACGGTGGCGCACCCCTGGACCGTCACCGGAAGGGCCAGATCGTTGACGACACGGCGCAGGATCGTGAGCTGCTGCCAGTCCTTCTCCCCGAGCAGGAGGCGATCGGGCCGCACCAGGGCCAGCAGGCGGCAGACGACGGTGGCGACCCCCTCGAAATGGCCGGGGCGTCCGGGGCCGCACAGAGAACGGCGCAGGCCGGCCGGGGGGACCACGGCGGTGAGCTCCGCCTCGCCGCCGGGGAACAGTTCCGCCACGGAGGGGGCGAAGAGGGCATCGGCCCCCGCCGCGGCCCCGAGGGCCGCATCGGCGGCCAGATCGCGGGGATAGCGGGCGAAATCCTCGGACGGCCCGAACTGGAGCGGATTGACGAACACGCTGAGCAGCACCGCGGGCCGGCCCGCGGGGACGGCCGCGGACGCCCGCCGCAGCAGCTGCTGATGGCCCTCGTGCAGGCTGCCCATGGTGGGCACGAAGTGGAGCGGCCGCCCGGCCTGGCCGCGGCGCCAGTCGCTCAGGTCGGCCAGGGTCTGCAGCAATCGCACCGGCACAAAGCAAAAGCCCATCCGCCAGATTGGCGGATGGGCCGGACTCAGAGCTGCGGGCTGGCGCCGGCTTGAGGGATCAGGGCAGGACTTCCAGCTTCACGTCAGCGATGCCGCTGGCGGTGAGGCCGAGCTCCTGGGCGGCACCGTGGGCCAGATCGATCACCCGCCGGCCATGGAAGGGGCCGCGATCATTGATGCGCACCACGGCCGAACGGCCGTTCCAGAGGTTGGTGACGCGCACCATGGTGCCGAAGGGGAGGGTGCGGTGGGCGGCTGTGAGGGTGCCGGGGCGAAGCACCTCCCCACTGGCGGTGCGGTTACCGAAGAAGCCGGGTCCATACCAGCTGGCCTGGCCGGTGGTGACCCGACCGGCGGAAGCGATCAGATTGCTGGCCGTGGGAACGGGGCGGATCTCGTCGAGGAAGCGCTCCCAGTCGGAGGGGAAGTCGGCGGGGCGAATGGCAACGGAACTCCCTGGCGCCTGCGTGGCAGTAAGGGAGCCGGCCTGGGCCGGGGCGATGCTGCTGGTGAAGAGGAGGGCGGCGGTGCCCAGGAGTTGAGTGACTCGCATGACAGGCGGAAATCACCGGCGGAGCAGGGAAACGAGGACAGGGACGTCTTCGGAGACTGCATTCGGACGCTGAGGACAACCGGAACCAGAAGCGGTGTTGGCTGTGGTGAACGGAACCGAATGGGCCTGGTGAATTCCTTACAGGAAATGACAACCCCGGAAAACTATCCGAAGTCCGCAGGGCCCCAATGGACCCCGGAAGGCCCCCTGGATCGATCAGTTTTCTTCATCTTTGCCACCCTTCCAGGCGTCCACTGGCCTGACTGGCCCATCGGCGCTACCGAAACATCAGCGGATTTGATTGCTCCCATAAGCCCCGGCGATGGGAGCATGGGCCAATCGCGGGATCGTCCACGTCCAGGGCCCCTCCGGCGCCTCCCCAGCCCCCCGCGGCCCCGTGCCGATGCAGGATCGGTGCAGCGCTGACCCTTGCCCCATGGACTATCGCTCTGCCGGCGTGGACGTGGTCGCCGGCCGCGCCTTCGTGGAACGGATCCGGGACAGCGTCGAGACGACCCGACGGCCGGAGGTGCTGGGCGGACTGGGGGGCTTCGGCGGGCTCTGCCGGCTGCCGGCCGGGATGAAGCGTCCGCTGCTGGTGGCGGGAACCGACGGAGTGGGCACCAAGCTCGAACTGGCCCAGGCCCACGGGGCCCACCACGGGGTGGGCATCGATCTGGTGGCGATGTGCGTCAACGACGTGATCACCAGCGGCGCCGAGCCCCTCTTCTTCCTTGATTACATCGCCACCGGCAAGCTCGGCCCCGAAGCCATGGCCGAGGTGGTGGAGGGCATCGCCGATGGCTGCCGCCAGAGCGGCTGTGCCCTGCTGGGGGGCGAGACGGCGGAGATGCCGGGCTTCTACGGCGAAGGCCGCTACGACCTGGCCGGGTTCTGCGTGGCGGTGGTGGAGGAGGAGGACAGGATCGACGGTGCCCGGGTGGGGGCCGGCGACCGGATCGTCGCCGTGGCCAGCAGCGGCGTCCACAGCAATGGCTTCAGCCTGGTGCGGCGCATCCTCGAGGCCGAAGCCGTCGATGCCGGCACGCCGCTGCCGGCCACCGGCCAGGGGCTGATCGACGCCCTGCTCACCCCCACCTTTCTCTATGCCGCCCTGGTGAAGGAGCTGCGTCGCTCCGGGCTGCCTCTGCACGCCATGGCCCACATCACCGGCGGCGGCCTGCCAGAGAACCTGCCCCGCTGCCTGCCGCCGGGGGTCCACGCCGTGGTGGACCCCGGCAGCTGGGAGCGCCCGCCCCTGTTCCGCTGGCTGCAGGAGAAGGGAGAGGTGCCGGAGGCCGACCTCTGGAACACCTTCAATCTCGGGGTCGGCTTCTGTCTGGTGGTGCCACCGGTGGCCCTGCCCGCCGTCCTCGACCTCTGCCGCTCCTCGGGCCACCAGGCCTGGGAGCTGGGTGTCGTCGCCGCGGGCGACCCGGGGGAAACCCCCCTGGCCGGATTGCCGCACTGAGGCGACGCCGGCCCGGATGCACCGCTTTCCCTAAGGTCATCAGCGTCTTTGCCGACACGACCAGGCCCCCTTCCGCTCCGACGAGTTCGTTGCCCGATGTTCGATACGTCCAGACGCATCACGCGCCGCCGCAGTTCCGCCGGCCCGATTCCGCCCCAGCGCCCCCAGCAGCCCCGCCCCCGCCTGCGCGATGGCGGGGCGCCGATGCAGCGGGAAGGCTCGGGCGGCCAGCGCCCCACCTTCCTGACCCTGAGGGACCACGGCAAGGTCTATGTGGCCGACCTGCCGCGCCTGTCCGACGGCCAGCTCACCCATATCCATAAGGAGGCCCAGGACGTCTTCGACAGCCTCAACCGCCGCCTTCAGGAGCTGGAGGACCAGACCTTCCTGAGCGAGGCCGACCAGGACACCCGGATCCGGGCGACCACCAAGCGGGACATCACCCAGCGGTTCCTCAACTCGATCGTCCAGGAACAGGAGCTGCGGCGTTCCAACCCGGCCCTGCGGGCGGCGGCGGGCGAATCCCTGGCCCGCGCCTTCCTTGAGCTGGCCCGCCATCGGCTGCCCGGCTCCACCTTCGACTCCCTGCTGCAGGAGGCCCTCAGCGCCTGCGGTCCCGGTGAGGACGGCGCCCTCAGCGGCGAAACGGCCGATCCCCAGGTGGTGCGGCTCCTTCAGCGGGCCGAGGCCCCCCAGCCGCGGCCGGCGGCCCTGCCGGTGGTGTTGAGTCCCGACCCGGCCGACGCCCTCAGCGCCTGAGACCTTCAGTCGCTCTGGAAGGGGTTGGCCGGCATGCGCACCTCGCCACGCAGAGCCACCCGGTCCAGATCCTGCCGCTCCTCTTCCGCCAGGCACCAGGCGGCGGCCGCCGCCGCCGCTTCCGCCTGATCGGGGCGGCGCAGCCCCACCAGGGGCAGGGCGCCATGGGCCCGGCACCAGTTGATCGCCACGGCCGCCATCGGGGCGTCGTGGGCGCGGGCGATCCGCTCCATGGTCTGCAGCAGGGGCTGGATGCGGGGCCCCAGCCTTCGGAACAGCAGGCCCCGGGGTCCCGCCGGCCGCGCCGCCCGGGCCTCCCCGGGGGGCTGGGCCAGCAGCCCCAGGGCCAGGGGGCTGTAGGCCAGCAGCTCGATGCCCAGCTCCCGGCAGACCGGCGCCACCCCCTGCGCCCCGAGGGCGTCGGGGGCCAGCAGGGACAGCTGCACCTGCAGGCTGGCCAGACGCAGGCCGCGCCGGGCCAGCTGGTCGTGCACCCGGCGCAGGCGGCGCGGCCCCAGGTTGGAGACCCCCAGGCTGCCCACCCGGCCCCGGGCCACCAGATCCGCCAGTCCCTCCAGCAGCGCGCCCTCCTGCCAGGGGGCATAGCGGGTCGTGCTCCAGTGCAGCTGCACCCGATCCAGATGGCCCCTCAGCCGCCCCAGGGACGCCTCGAAGGCCGCGTCGAACCCCCGTCGGCCCAGGCGCCAGGGGAACGGGGCCAGCTTGGTGGCCACGGTCAGACGCTGGCGCGGGGCTGGCGGCAGGGCGGCGACGAAGTCGCCCAGGAGCGACTCGCTGCGCCCCCCATAACGGCCGGTGCCATAGGAATCGGCCGTATCGAAGAACGTCAGACCCAGGTCCACCGCACGGCGGAAACAGGCGGCCAGGGTGTCGTCCTGGGAGGGGTCGTAGCCCCAGAGGAACTGGTTGCCCCAGGCCCAGGTGCCGACCCCGACCCCGGGGACGACCGACGGCGGTGGAGCGGGCAGGATGTCGGCCATGGCGATCACGCGCGTCCCGGTCCGTTGCCATGATCGACCCGACTCTCCCCCCGGGGACCCGCGATGACCATCCCTCCGGGCGTCGGGCCGGCCTCCGCCCCGAACCAGCCCATCGCCGCGGCGCCTGCCGCCGCGGCCACCCCCCCTGGCCCCGCCGCCGACCCGGTGCTCTGCCACCACTGCGGCCGGACCGCCGGCAACGGGATCAGCTGCCAGGGCATCTGCGTCGCCGATTCGGGCTATTGACGCTCCGGCCGGGCCCGGCGGCCCTGGCGGGGCTGAGCCTGCTGCTGGCCCTGGGCACCCTCTCGGCACCCCTGGGGGCCCAGGGGCTGTCGGGCGACGATTTCGGCCGCTGGGAAAGGCCCCTGCGCCGCTGCAGCGTCATCACCCCCTCCGGCGCGGGCCCGACGCCGACCCCGGCCAGCTGCCGCCTGCTGCGGCTGGACCAGCAGATGGAGGGTCTGCTCAGTGTCCGGTTCCTGGAGCCCGGTGGCGACACCTCCTTTCTCGATCGCCAGCTGGTCTTCGCCGGGGTGCTGGCGGAAGGTTCTGCCGCCATGGCCTGTGAGCGGAGCCGCTGCGAGCCGCGCTGGCCGGTGCGGCTGCGGGTCAGCGCCGTGGGGCAGGCGGGATACGGTGACGGGGAGGCCGCCCTCGGGCTGACCAGGGCCGAGCTGGCCAGCGGCCAGTGCCTGCTCGACGACCGCGCCTTTCGCTGCGAGGCCACCGGCCCGGATGGTCGGCAGTGGCGGGTGGACGCCGCCCCCTGAGCGGGCCGGAGACGGGACGGGATGGCCAGGAGAGCAAGGGGGAGGCGGAGATGACGATCGGCAACGAAGGCCACAGACAGCACCCCACTCTTCAGATTCTCTTTATGATTGATCCGTTCGGGAGATGGCCATGCCCCCATCCACGTCTCTGCTGGCCCTGGTGGGCGTCGTGGGCTTCGCCATCATCTCGCTGCTCATGGGCGTTCTTCCCTGAGCCGTCACGACGGGACGACCGAACGCCGCCGCTAGGGTGCCGACGATCCGCCCGCCGGCATGTCGACCAAAGACGCCTTCACCCGCATCTACCAACGTGACACCTGGGGCGGTGGCTCGGGACAGGGGTCCAGGCCGGAGTTCAACGGCGAATACATCGCCACCCTGCAGCGCTTTCTGCAGCTCAACGACATCGGCAGCGTCGTTGATTTCGGGTGTGGCGACTGGCAGTTCTCCCGCCTGATCCACTGGGGGGACATCACCTACACGGGGGTCGACATCGTCGATTCGGTGGTGGCCGCCAACCGCGAACGCCACGCCAGCGACACGGTTCACTTCCAGCTGTTCGACGACCTCGCCAGCCTCCCCCCCGCCGATCTGATCCTGGTCAAGGATGTGCTGCAGCACCTTCCCAACCAACTGGTGCGGGATTATCTCGACCATTTCAAGAGCAAGTATCGCTGGCTGATCATCACCAACGACGATCTGCCCCAGTCGAACCTCAATCAGGAAATCGACGCGGGGGCGTGGCGGCCGCTGCGCCTGGATCTTCCGCCCTTCGAGGAACATTGCTCCACCCTGGCCCAGTGGGTGGTGCTCACGGAATCCTCCATGAGTCTGCACAGGAAACGGGCGGAACTGCTGCTCGGGCGGGGACCTCGACGCCCCCCCGGCCGGCCGGACGATCAGACCCGCTGAAGATCCGACGGGTGAATGATCAGTGGTGGGGTCGGAGAACGGTGGGCCGACCACCACGAATCCTTCACCAGTTGCCGACCCGTTTGAGCGCGGTGTAGTACTCGATGATGGCATCCTCCAGAATGGCCCTGGGGGTGGAAGGCAGCTGAATTCTTTCGCGATAGGCCTGGATCTTTTCAATCATCTCCAGACATTCCTCGCTGAGAAGCGCCACGAACGGATCCGGCTCTTCCGGGGAATTGGCTGCCACCGCAGTCCTCATTCGGCATGTCCGGTGCAGTCTGCCACCGATGGGCGGTCACCGTGCCGGAGCCTCCCCTGCGGGGGGAGCGGCCAGGGAACCCCCGGTTGTTGCAGAGGCGGCACCCAGATTCGAACTGGGGATAAAGGATTTGCAATCCTCTGCCTTACCACTTGGCCATGCCGCCTGCCGGGGAGCAAACTCCCCGCAGCGGATCGTATCAGCCATGGCATGTCCTCCCCCCGTCTGCTGGTTCTGAGCAACGGCCATGGGGAGGACCTGATCGCCCTGCGGCTGATCGAGGCCCTCAGGCGGCAGGCCCCCGGGCTGGAGGTCGATGTGCTGCCGCTGGTGGGGGTCGGCCAGGCCTACGCCGGCGCCGAGGCGGCCGGCGACCTGCGGCGGGTCGGACCGCGGCAGCCGCTGCCCAGCGGCGGCTTCAGCAACCAGAGCCTGCGGGGACTGCTGGGCGATCTGGCCGCCGGGTTGCCGCTCCTGAGCTGGCGCCAGTGGCGGATCGTGCGGCGCTGGGGCCGGCAGGGCCTGCCGATCCTGGCGGTGGGGGACCTGCTGCCCCTGCTGCTGGCCTGGGCCGGCGGCGGCCCCTACGGCTTCCTCGGCACCCCGAAGAGCGACCACACCTGGGCCTCACCGGCTCCGGCCGGCTGGGGCCGCTCCCCCCTGGCCGATGGCTACCACCGGGCCAAGGGCAGCGAATGGGATCCCTGGGAATGGGCCCTGATGGGCCGGCGCCGCTGCCGGCTGGTGGCGGTGCGGGATCGCCTCACCGCCCGGGGGCTGCGGCGCCACGGGGTGCCGGCCGTCGCCCCGGGCAATCCGATGATGGATGGCTTCCCCCCCGCCCCGCCGCTGCCCGCCTGGCTGCAGGGGCGGCGCCGGCTGCTGCTGCTGCCCGGCAGTCGCCTGCCCGAGGCCCTCGGCAACCTGCGCGGCCTGCTGGAGGCCCTGCCGCCGGTCGAGGGGTGCCCAGCGATGAGCGTGCTGCTGGCCACCGGCTCCCGTCAC
>NZ_JAGQBM010000034.1:0-29079 GCF_024345635.1 Cyanobium sp. Lug-B | reverse complement strand
GGCCAGGCCCCCCCCGGGCCGACGGGATGCGCCGGCCGGTCTGCCGCCCCCCGCGCCGGGCCGCCGGCGAGACAGCAGCCAGGCGGCCACCAGGGCGGCGGCGGCGAACACGGCCAGCTGCACCGGCTCCGGGACCAGCCCCTGCTTGACGAGGGAGCCGCCGATCCAGCTGCCGGCCAGGGCCGGCACCCCCAGGATCAGGGCAGGCCGGGGCGCCACCTGGCGCCGCCGCAGGTAGGGGCCGGCGTTGGCCACCGCCAGCAGGGTGACGGCCAGGAGCGACAGGGGCACTGCCTCACGGGTGGGCAGCCCGGCGCCGCTGATCAGCAGGGGCAGCAGCAGGATCGAGCCGCCGGCGCCGAGCACCGCCAGCAGGAAACCGATCAGGGCACCCCCGCCGGCCATCAGCAGCAGGAGGGTCGCGCTCAAGGCCGTCCCCCCTGCCGGGCCCGAGCGGCTTGGCGTGGCGATGCGGGAACGGCGGACATCGAGGCGGGATGGTCGGCTAATTATGACTATACACGCATACAACGGCAAAAGAGTGAAAAGCTGCTGCCCTCTGCGCCCCATTGACGGGAACGGCGCTGCATAATGTCTCTAGCGCCATAGTGAGCAGTCATGGGGGTTGTCGGCCCCGGATCGATGCCCAGTCCGGAACTGCTGGAGGAGTTCAGCCAGTTCTTCCGGCTGCTGAGCGAGCCCGCCCGGCTCCAGCTCCTCTGCCATCTGCGCCAGGGTCCCTGTGATGTCGCCTCCCTGATCGAGGCCACCGGCTTCAGCCAGTCCCACATCAGCCGCCAGCTCTCCCAGTTGCTGCGGGCCGGCCTGGTGAGCTGCGAGCGTGAGGGGGTCCGCCTCATCTACCGGGCCGACGCCGAACTGGTGGAGGAGCTCTGCCACCTCGTTCAGACGCGCATGAAGCAGCGCCTGCAGCAGCAGCTCGACCAGCTCCACACCGTCTGAGGCCATGGGCCCCCACCCCCTGTGGACCCGGGCCTTCCACGGTTTCAACCTGCTGGTGCTGCTGCTGATGGCCGCCAGCGGCCTGGAGATCTACAACGCCAATCCGGTCTTCGGCGGCCGGGCGGGGGCGACCGTGCCCCCGTGGCTCACCCTCGGCGGCTGGCTGGCCGGCGGCCGTGACTGGCACTTCGGCGCCATGGGGCTGTACGCCGCAAACCTGGGGCTCTGGATCGGCCTGCTGCTGCACCGGCGCCACCGGCGCCTGGCCGACGGCGGCGATCTGGGCACCCTGCGCCGCAGCGCCAGTCCCCCCAGGCGCCGCCTGGCCAGCCACCGCATCACCTACACCCTGATGCTGGTCGTGCTGGCCTTCAGCCTGCTCACGGGGCTGGCCATGTACAAGCCGGCCCAGCTGTGGTGGCTGGTGTCGCTGTTCGCCGTCGCCGAACCGGCCGGCCTCTCCAGCTGGCAGGCGCTGCGGGTCTGCCACCTGGCCACCATCCCCGCCATCGCCCTGCTGCTGGTGGCCCACATCGGGCTCTCCTGGCGGGTGGGCGGCCTGCGGCTGCTGCGCCGCATGGTGCTCTGATGCGGGGCGCGGACCCAGGCATCCCCGCGATGGCCGATCCCACCGATCTCCCCGGCCGTCGCCGCGCCCTCGGCCTGCTCCTCTCCGGCGGCTCCTCCCTGCTGCTCGGCGGCTGCGGCCTCAACCGCTGGAGCGGAGCGGTGGGGGAGGCCACCCAGCCGCTGAACGAACGGATCGAGGCCCTGCTGCAGGGGAAGGGGCCGGTGCCCGAGTTCCGGCGCAGCCAGGTGGAGCCGGCCGCCCTGCTGGTCAACAGCTTCAACGGCACGCCCAACCTCCCGCCCGAGAGCTACCGGCTCGTCGTCAACGGGGCGGTGCGCCGCCCGTTGCGCCTCGATCTGGCCGCCCTCGCCGCCCTGCCCCAGCGGGAGTGCGTCATCCGCCACGTCTGCGTCGAGGGCTGGGCGGCGATCGTCGCCTGGTCGGGCCCGCGCCTGGCCGACGTGCTGGCCCTGGCCGGCCCCTCGCCCCTGGGGGCCTATCTGGCGATCCGTTCCGCCGACCAGTACTTCGGGACCTGGGATCTGGCCTCCGCCCTGCACCCCCAGACCCTGCTCGCCACCCACATGAACGGGGCGCCGCTGCCCGTGGCCAACGGCGCCCCCGTGCGGCTGGCGAGCCCCATCAAGCTCGGCTACAAGCAGAGCAAGTGGGTCACCGGCCTCGAGCTGATGACGACCCTCGGCGACCGCCGCGGCACCTGGGAGGACAGGGGCTACGAGTGGTTCGCCGGGTTGTGAGGGGCCCGGCGATGCTCGGTGTTGCGGCGCTCAGGGCTTGAGGGGCGCCCAGGCCATCGTGGCGTTGAACTTCTGGCACCAGATCAGCACCGATTTCTGGGCCTTGAGGTCGATCGAGGCGGGGATCACGTAGCTCTGGCCCCCCTGGCTGGATTTCAGCTTCGAGAGCAGGGTGTAGGTGCCGGGCTTGAGGGGGAAGCCGGGGGCCTTGCTCATCGCCAGGGGCGTGGCGGAGGGGCTGAAGGCCACCCAGAGATCGGGGGCCATGTCGTTGGTCTTGAAGTCGCCGCTGAGGGTGAGCACCGTCTTGCCGCCCTGCTGGCTGATCGTGAAGCCACCGCTGACGGGGGCCTCCGCCTTGCGGAAGCTGCCGGTGGCCTTCGCCATGGCCTGGGCCACCGCACCCAGGGCGGGGGTGATGGGCTCGGCCCGGGGGAGGCCGAGGCTGCGGGCGGGGAGGACGGTGCCGGAGAAGGCCGCCGCCGCCACCAGGGTGAGGGCGCCGCTGAGGACGGTGCGGGGGGAGCGGGTCATGGGGAATGCGGTGTGAGGGGCGAGGGACAGGCCGGGCGTTGCGACGCCAGAACCCGCACTCACCAGCAGATACCCGCGGGTGGCCCGTCCGGATTGGATCCGGTTCCCGCTCAGGTGATCGGCACGGTGCGGTCGAGGGCTTCGAGCGCCACGAGGCGACGCCCCCGGCTGTCGGTGGACACCAGATCGGCGAAGGCACGGCCCTGGAGAATGTCCTCGATGCGGTAGTGATGGACCTGGAGCAGCGAGGAGCCCGTCACTTCGTCGGAACCCTCCACCAGCACCATCAGGGCACCGCTGCCCCTGGCGATGGCGTCGAGACCCAGCTGGACCAGGGGACTCTCCGGTGTCAGCGGGTGGGTCAGCACCGCCGTCACGTGCAGCTGGGGCGTGGAGGGGTTCAGCAGGGGCAGCGGGTGCACACGGCGCTGCCACAGCCCCGGCTCGATTTCCTCATCCACGAACAGGGCCATCGTGTACGACACCTTCAGCCAGTAGCTGGGGTCGGCGGTGACGAAGCGGCAGCTGAGGTGACCACCGGGCCAGGAGCTCAGGCACAGCTGGCGGCTGAACCGCAACGGGGAATCCACCTGGGTGAACCGCAGGAAGAACAGACCCGTGACCATGGCGGTGGTCAGGATTCCGACGATCCGCTGGGCCGCCGCCAGGCCCAGGGTGAAGGGCGAGTCGACCCTGGCGGACTGGAAGCTGGCGCTGAACAGGTTCTGCAGGGCGAAGATGCCGCTGGCGGGCAGTCCCATCGCCCCGTCGGCCTCCACATGGCCGGCGTCCAGCTGGAACGCCAGGGCGAAGATCAGCACCTCCGCCAGGTAGATGAGCGTCATCGCCAGGAAGAACACCGGCCAGGGCATCCGCATCGCCATCGACACCGGCTGGCGCCAGAGGCTGGTCCAGGGGCTGCGCTGGTGATCGAGGGTGCGGCGTGCCGGCAGCGACAGCTGGTGGAGGACGGTGGAGAGGCGCACGAGGACCCGGAGCCCGATGCAGGAACAGTAGGGGCCCCGGCCCAGTGCTCCAGGGCCGCCCTCCGGCTGTTCCCTGGTGGCCTGGAGGGAGCCATCCTGAGCCGATGAGGCTCCCAGATCCATCGGACGGGCGACCGCGGCCGATCCCGGGCCTGCTGCCGCTGCTGCTCTACGTGCTGCTGCGGGGCCTGGATGCCACCGTGCTCAAGGGGCTGCAGGACCTCGGGATGGCCCATCCGGTGCAGGGTGAGAACCCGATCAGCTTCTGCAACGTCTTCTTCCTGGCCCAGCTGACGGTGGGGCTGGCGGCCCTGATTCCCGGACGGCGCACCCTGGCCAACGACCTGGCGCAGCTGGGGCCGGCCGATCGGCGCCTGCTGGCCCTGCATGGGGGCCTGGGCCTGTTCCTCGGGCCGGTGGCCTACTACCTCGCCCTGGAGTCCCTGTCGGTGATCAGCCAGACGCTCCTGTTCGCCCTGGTGCTGCCCGTCTCCGCCCTGCTGGCGCGCTGGCTGCTCGGGGAAGCCCTCCCCGCCGGCTTCCGGCTCAGCCTGGGGCTGATCGGCGCCGGCCTGGTGCTGCCCCAGGCGGCCATGGCCATGGGCGGCGGCCGGATGGACGACCTCACCGGCATCGTCTGGGCCCTGGTGGGGGTGCTGGCCTTCGCCGGCTCGGCCGTCAGCGGCCGCGCCATCGCCGCCCGCCGCTGGCCGGCGGCCGTGGGTGTGGGGGTGCCCACCCTGCTGAGCGCCCTGGTCTTCGGCGCCATCGCCCTGGTGCTGTTCGGGCCGCAGCATTTCCTGCTGCTGCGGCTCTGGTGGGTGGTGGGGGTGATCGGCGTCTATGCCGTCACCCTCTCCCTGGGCCGGGAGCTGGCCCTGCGCCAGGCCTACCGCCGCTGCAGCGTGGCCGTCGTCTCCCTCTGGAGCTCCCTGGCCCTGGTGGTGGCGGTTCTGAGCGCCGCCCTGCTGCTGGGGGAACCGCTGGGCGTGCCGGTGCTGGCCGGTGCGGCCCTGGTGCTGGGCGGGGTGTTCGTCAGCCGCCGGCCGGGCCCCATCCGATCGCGGCTCTCGCCGGTATCCGAAGCACGGCACCCCCGCCGAGCCCCTCCCCGGTCGTGAACCCCTCCGACGCCGAAGCTCCACCCCGCCGTCCACCGCTGCGGGGCGCCCTCGCGGCGTCTCCCGGCGAGGGCGCCGACCTGGCCGCCCTCTACGACAGCTGCAGCGGTCCGGTGTACCGCCTGGCCCTGCGGCTGTGCCGCTCCAGCCAGGAGGCCGAGGACCTCACCCATGACGTCTTCCTGCGCTACTGGCAGCAGGGGCGCTACGACCCCTCCCGGGGGCCGGTGCTGGCCTACCTGCTGCTGTTGACGCGCTCGATGGCCATCAACCGCCTCAACCAGCGCGCCAACCGCTGGCAGCTGGTGCAACGCTGGTCGGAGCACCTGTTTCCAGCGGCCGTGCCCACGCCCCACGACCGTGCCGAGTCCGAGGATCTGGCCGAGAAGGTCCGGGGTGCCCTGGCGGCGATCCCCGCCAACCAGCGCCAGGTGCTGGAGATGGCCTACTACGAAGGGCTGAGCCAGTCGGCGATCGGGGCGCTGCTGGAGCTGCCCCTCGGCACCGTCAAGACCCGCGCCCGCCAGGGCCTGATCCGCCTGCGCGCCCTCCTCCACGACTCGCCCGCCCAGCCATGACACCCGACGCCATCCCCACCCCCGATGCCGCCGGCATCGACGCCCTGCTCGCCGGCCATGCCCTCGGGGATCTGGAGCCAGCCGAGCGGGAGCAGCTGGCGACCCTGCTGCGGCAGCGCCCCGAGCTGCGCCGCCGGCTGGAGGAGTTCAGCACCACCCTGGAGCTGCTGCCCCTGGCCCTGCCGGCCACCGCGGTGCCGCCTCCCGCCCTGCGCCGGCGCCTGCTGGAGCCCCGGCCCCAGCCGAGGCCCTGGCGCCTCTGGCTGGTGCCCTCCCTGCTGGCGGCCGGCCTGCTGGTGCTCGCCGGTGAGCTGCACCAGACCCGCCAGCAGCTGGCGGGTCTGCAGCGCCAGCTGGCCCCGGCACCCCTGGCCGATCCCCGCCTGATGCCACTGCAGGCCGTCCAGCCCGGCCAGAAGGCGGTCGGTGAGGTGCTGGTCACCGGCAACCGCACCCACAACCTGCTGACCCTCAGCCACCTGCCCCCCCTGCCGCCGCAGCGCACCTACCGCCTCTGGGCCACGGTGGCCGGCAAGACCGTCGGTTGCGTCCACTTCGTGCCCGATGCCCGCGGCCAGGTGGCCATGCCCATCCCCCTCTCCCCCACCAGCCAGGCCAGCGCGGTCAGCGTCAGCATCGAAGGCGACCCCAACGGCCAGGAGCCCAGGGGCCCGATGCTGCTCACCAGCTCCCTCTGAACGATGGCCCCCGCCCCCTTCCCCACCCAGCTCCATGCCGATCGGGACCGCAGGGCGGTCGTCGACAGCGGTGCCCTGCCCTGGCATCCCTCCCCCCTGGCGGGGGTGGAGCGGCGCCTGCTGGAGCGCGACGGCGGCGAGGTCGCCCGGGCCACGTCGATCGTCCGCTACGCCCCCGGCAGCCGCTTCTCCCCCCATGGGCACGGCGGCGGCGAGGAGTTCCTCGTGCTCGAAGGCGTGTTCTCTGATGAGTACGGCGACTACGGCGCCGGCACCTACGTCCGCAACCCGGTCGGCTCCGCCCATGCCCCCTTCAGCGAGGGCGGCTGCACGATCCTGGTGAAGCTGCGCCAGATGGACCCGGCCGACCAGACGCGGGTCGTGATCGACACCGGCTCCTCCACCTTCGTGCCCGGCCTGGTGCCCGGCCTGACCGTGCTGCCCCTGCACGCCTTCGGCCTCGAACACGTGGCCCTGGTGCGCTGGGAGCCCGGTACCCGCTTCCCCCTCCACGCCCACCCGGCGGGCGAGGAGATCTTCGTGCTCGAGGGGGTGTTCGAGGACGAGCAGGGGGCCTACCCGGCCGGCACCTGGCTGCGCAACCCGCCCGGCAGTCGCCATGTGCCCTTCAGCGGCGGCGGTTGCCTGATCTGGGTCAAGACCGGCCACCTCGACCAGGGTCTGGCCGCGCCGCAGGGCTGATCGCCGTTCAGGGGGTCGCCGCCCGGCCCCGCAGCGGGGCCACCGCCAGGGCGACCAGGAAGGCCAGCAGCTGGGCGATCACGACGCAGGGACCGGAGGGCAGCGCGAAGGCGGCCGACACCAGCAGGCCGAGCACGGCCCCGCTGGCCCCCAGTCCGGCGGAGAGGACCACGTAGGTGCCGAAGCGCCGGCTCACCAGCCGCGAGGCACAGGCGGGGATGACCACGAAGGCGCTGATCAGCAGCACCCCCACCGCCTTGACGGAGATGGCCACCACCACCGCCAGCAGGACCAGGAACAGCAGCCGGTGCAGGGAGACGGCGATGCCCCGGGAGCGGGCGAGCGGTTCATCGAGGGTCAGCAGCACCTGGTCGCGCCGGGTGAGGGTGAGGTAGCCGGCGGTGACGACGAGCAGGACCCCGATCAGGGCCAGGTCGAGCCAGGTGACCCCCAGGATGTCGCCGAACAGGAGCTGCTGGATGCCGCCCTTGTAGACCCGCAGCAGGCTCAGGGCCACCACGGCCATGGCGAGCGACGAGGAATAGACGATGTTCAGCAGGGCATCGGCCGGCAGCTTGCTGCGCTGCACCAGCTGGTTCGTCATCAGGGCGAACAGCACCGCGAAGGGGATCAGCACCAGGGTGGGATCGATGCCCAGCAGCAGGCCCAGGGTGATGCCGAGCAGGGCGGAATGGCCGAGGGCGTCGCTGAAGAAGGAGAGCTGGCGCAGCACGGCGAAGCTGCCCAGCACGCCGCCGAGGGCGCCGCTGAGCAGGCCCCCCAGGAGGGCCCGCTGCATGAAGGGGAGCTGCAGCAGCTCCGCCAGGGTCGAAGTCCCAGCCATCGGCCCAGGGTACCCAGGGCGGCGGGCCGGGCCTCAGGAGAGCGGGTGGGCCAGGGCCAGCTCCAGGGCCTCGACGACCAGGGCCAGGGAGGCCGCCAGCAGGGCCAGGCGGCCGGCGCGGCAGAACAGCCGTGAGGTGATGACGAAACCCATCGGAATCATGGGTGAGCTCCGGTGCAGGGCAAAGGGAACGGTCTCAGTGGCTGGGGCGGTGCAGGGGACGCAGATCCGGCAGGGCGACGGAGAAGGCGGGGGAGCCGTGGCGGGTGAGGGGCCAGCGCCGCACCCAGCAGCTGTCGGTCTCCTCGTCGATGCTGATCACCTGGTAGGTGCCGCCCTGGCGGCTGCTCAGCGCCACGAAGCTGCCGGGGTGCAGGGCCGCTGCCGGGTGGGATGGGGGGTGAGGCATGGTTCGAACCACGCAGCAGCCTTCAACGTAACAGAAGGTTGCGGATTGGTTGACGATTCGGCCCGTCGTGTGCATTCCAAAGCACAGGGGTTGTGCCCGGAAACGCGTAGCCCCCCTCGAGCATGACCCGAGGGGGGCTACTTTGCCGAAGCCATGGGAGTTGATCAATCTCCCCGGCCCCGCACCTTTGATCTAGATCGGGAGGGACGGCACCGGCGGGGAGCCGTACATAGCTTCACGGAAGTGCTGGGGAGCGGCTGAAACCGGGAGCGGCTCAGGCGCGATGGTGTCACTCGTCGTCGTCGGAGCCGCCCACCGGCACGAGCCGGATCGCCTTGCGACCGAGCTTGATTTCGAATTCATCGCCCGGCTCGAGGCCCAGCATCGCGGTGTAGGCCTTGCCCACCAGCAGGTTGCCATTGAACTGGACCTTGGCGGTATAGCCAAGCTTGCGACCGGCCTTGGTGGCAGCCTTGCCGACGCCGTCGCCGAGGTTGATCCCCTTGGCATCGAGAAGGGCTTCGTAGAAGGCCGTGAAGTTCAGCCGCTCGTTGCCGTCCTTCTTGGTGCTCACGTAGCCGCAGCTGCGCACCAGATCGGACTTCGAAGCATCACCCAGCTCTTTCACCTTGGCGAGCAGATCAGCACCTTTGAGCATGATGCAATGGCGGTTGGTATTGATCGAAATTGTACAACTCGGGCCTGCGATCGCCAGTCGGACCAGGTTCAGCTTTTCGGTGGACCCTCCACCTGATACTGCACCTGCTGGGGAAAGGGGATCTCGATCTGCCGGTCCCGGAAGGCCCGCCAGATCGCGGCCTGCACTTCGCTGCAGATGGAGACGTTATCCATCGGGTTGGCGATCCAGAAACGCAGGGCATAGTCGATGGAGGAATCGCCGTAACGGAGCAGCAGGCCCTTCGGCGCCGGGGTGGCCAGAATGCGGTTCTGGCCGCGGGCCGTGGCCTCCAGCAGGGCGATCACGTCATCGGGATCATGGTGGTACGCCGCGCTCACCAGCACCTGGCTGCGCCGCAGGGTGTCGGTGCCCGTGTAGGTCACGGTGGTGTTGGTGAAGAAGGTCTGGTTCGGGATCACCAGTTCGGCGTTGTCCCGGTCGCGCCAGAGCACCGCTGCCCGCAGGCCGAGGCTGCGCACTTCGCAGGGATCGCCATCGATGAACAGCACCTCGCCCGGCCGCACCGATCCCTCGAACAGCAGCCACAGACCGCTGACGAAGTTGGAGAAGACTTCCTTGATGCCGAAACCCAGGCCCACCGAAAGGCCGCCGGCCACCGCCAGGATCGCGGTGCGGTTGAAGCCCACGTGATCGAGGGCCCAGACGATCCCCACGGCCACCGCGGCATAGCGGATCATCAACGCCAGGGCCCGGCGGCTGCCGTTGCTGATCCCCACGCTGCGCTGCACCAGCCAGGCCACACCCTGGGCCGGCGGCCCGGTGCCCATGGCCAGCACGTAGACGATCAGCACCGCCAGCAGAAAGCTGCCCAGGGTGACCTCGGAACCGAACCATTCACCGATGGGGATGAGGGCCAGATCCTGGGGGTTGTCGAACACCCGGATCACCAGAAGCACGGCCACCAGGAGGTAGGCCGGGCGGATCAGGCGGGTCTCCAGCACCTGCATCTGCTGGGGCTGGATGAAACGGCCCAGCAGCAGACGCACCCCCCCCAGACCCAGCCAGCCCAGGTAGAGGAGCAGGCCCAGCAGCAGCAGGCCGAAGGGCTGGCCGGCCAGGGCCAGGGCCAGGGACAGCAGGCCCAGCAGGCCGGAGATCACCAGCGAGCGCCGGCCGGCCAGGGGAAGGCGGGCGCCCAGCCGCCGCGACAGCACGCCGTGGCCGAAGAACACCAGCAGCAGCAGGATCACCTGCACCCGCACCTCCAGGCGCTGCAGGTAGCCGAACCAGCCGGCGATCTCCATCAGCAGCAGATTCATCGTGCCCTCCCGCCACTCAGGAGCTGCACCAAGCCCTCGAGGGCTGCCGGCTGGCTCAGGTCATCGAACAGGTAGCGGGTGAGCAGGGCCTGCCACCCCTCCCGCTGGTTCCTTGTGCTGGCCTCGATCAGGCGGATCGTCGCCCGATGCAGCGACTGCTGCCGCCCCTCCACCATGGCCGCCACCACCGACGAACTGCGCACCGGCGGCGCCACCTCCCGGTTCACCGGCAGCACGTACTGGTTGCGCTGGATCATGTCCCGCTGGTGCAGGGGGCTGATGGCGAACCGGGCCAGGGCCAGCGCCAGCTGGCGCTGGCCAGGACTGGAGTTGACGCCGAAGGCGATCACCCGTTCCCGCGTGATCGGGCTGGCTTCACCGAACGGCCCCGACGGCAGGGGGGCGACGCCCAGGTTCCTGCCCAGTCGTGAGCGCAGCCGGGTGATGTTGATGCTGCGGCAGGGAATCCAGTCGAGGACCCCGGCCATCAGCCCCTTGAGCAGTTCCGTCTCGGTGGGGTACACGGTGACGTGCTGCTGCTGGTCGGCCATGCGCAGCCACTCCAGCCAGCCCTGCAGGCCCTGACGGGTCACCGGGGTCGCCGGCTTCCCGGCGAGCAGGTCACTGACGGCATCGATCGCCCCGAGGGGGCCCAGGGTCCAGGCGAGGTTGATCGCATCCAGGGACAGCCCCACCTCCATCCCCTTGGCGCTGAAGGCCAGCAGCTCATCGAGGCTGTCGGGGCTGCGCTGGACGTGGCGCCGATCGAAGCAGGCCACCTGGGGCTGGAGCTCCATCGGCAGGCCGGTCAGGGTGCCGTCCGAGCGCCGCACCCGCACCACCGAACCCACATCGAGCTGGTCCAGCACCGTGTTCGGGAAGGGGACGGTGTTGATGAGCCGCTCCCGGGCCAGCTCCTGGGCCGTGGATTCGTTCACCAGCAGCAGATCGGGACTCAGGCCGGTGCGGTTGCGGACGAGGAGTTCGTTGCGCAGGTTCTCCTCGGGAAAGACCTCCACCTGCAGCCTCACCCTGGGCTGGAGGGTGCGGAAGGTCGTCTGGAGCAGGGTGGTGCGCATCCGGATCTCCTTCTGCAGCTCGGTGTCCAAGGCCTCCTGGCTGACCCCCACCGCGATGTACAGGGTGCCCTCGAGGGGGCGCAGCATCGGCTGCAGGCGCCGGCCCTGACAGCCCCCCATGGCGGCCATCAGCGGGAGGGCCAGGCCCGCGGCGATCATCCCGATGGCGGCCCGCCGCCGGCCCTGGCCGGGCGGGATGGGGGAAGGACGGCGGAGGGGAATCACATGGGGAGGTTAGGGGCCTTCGCCGCGGCGGGCCCGCAGGGACAGGACGGTGGGGCCCACCCAGTAGGCCCCCGGATCCCGGCGCGCCCTGGCCATGGCGTCGGCGGCGGCGGTGGCGTCCTCCTCCGTCCAGCGACCCTGGCGGATCAGCTCCCGCCCGTAGAGGGTCACGAAGTGCTCCAGCCAGCGGGCCCAGGGGTCACTGCCCCGCCCCAGCACCGGCAGAGGCACCAGTTCCTCGATCCCGAAGCCCCGCGCCGCCAGCAGCCCGGGCAGGCGCCGGTTGACGTCCGGATCGCCGCCGGCGTCGCGGAAGCTGGCGATGGCGGCGTCGCGGAAGCGGGTGATGGCGGTGCCGTCGGGATGGAGACCGAAGGTGTTCCAGTGGACGTATTCGTGGGCCACCAGGACACCGCCGGGCCGCAGGCTGGTGCTCACCAGATCCAGCAGCGGGTCGAGCCGGGGCAGGAACATGGCCAGCCAGCGGCACCAGGCCAGATCGAAGCCGCCGGTGCCGAGACCGGAAGCGTCCAGGCCCGGCGAGGCTGCGGCCGCAGGATCCCCGAGGTCCACCGCCAGCACCTCCAGCTGGCCCCATCCCTCGCGCGCCGCTGCCGCCCGGGCCGCCGCGACATAGGCCCCACTGCGCTCAAGGGCCAGCACCCGGCCGCCGGGGCCGACGAGGCGGGCCAGATCGCGGGCGCAGAAGCCTGGCCCCGCCCCGAGATCGAGCACCCGCTGGCCCGGCCCCAGGCCAGCCCGCTCCCAGGCCGCGATGGCGGCCGGTCGCCAGAGCTCATGCTGCAGCCGCAGCCGCTCCTGCTCCTCCGGTTCGGTCCCCAGGACGTAGGTGTCCGCTGCCGTGTCGCCTGAGGTCATCGCCCGGGGGCCGCTCAGTCCTCGGGGTAGAGCAGTTCGGCGAGTTCGTCGGGATCCACGTCGTAGACGCGGGCCAGGGTGGTTTCGATGGCGCTGGTCACCACGTCCGGCAGGAAACGCATCGCGTTCAGGGCGTCGTCGGCGATGTCATCGGTGAGGACCTTGTCGCCCCCCAGCTTCTCGTCGTTGATCACGGCCATCACCCAGCTCTGGTAGGCGGTGACGAGATCGGCGAACTCGAGCTCCGGATCGTTCAGATCGAGGGCCATCGGGCGTCTCCAGGGACGGTCGTTGCCCCTGCAGTTTGCCGCCTGGCCGTCAGGATGGCCGGATGGATCAGGAACCCCTGCCATCGGTGGCCTCCCTGCAGGGCACCCTGTTCGACTTCGCCATCGCCGAGCTGGTGCGCCAGCACCGGCGGAGCTTCCCGCCCCAGTGGACGGCGGAGAGCTGGGCCAAGCTGCTCATCTGGCTGGCGCTGAGCTGCGGCTGCTCCGGCGAGGCCCGGGCCCTGGAGGCCTTCGCGGCCGCCCTGGGTCCGGCGCTCACGGCGCGGATGCGGCGGCTGTTCTTCGAGCGGGAGCTCCCCGACCTCAACCTGCGGGTGATGGCCGATCCGGCCGAGCAGCAGGTGCTGCTGCTGCCCCTGGAGGCCGCGCCCGGAGCCGGAGCCCAGGAGCCCATCGCTGTGGAGCGGGTGGCCGCCGCCCTCGAGGCCGTGGGCCTCAGCCCCCTGGTGACGGATGATCGCCTCCGCTGGCAATCGCTGGAGGCGCTGGTCGCCGTGCCCTGGCGGAACGGGCCGGGTTGAGGCCGCCGCAGCGGCGTCGCAGCCGCCGGGCCTGGGCGAAGGCGACGCCGACACCGAGCAGGGGCAGGGGGCCGGGGGTCGGCACCGGGGTGAGGGCGAGCAGCGCGCCGTTCACCCCGTCGCCATTGTTGGCCACGTAGATCGTGCCGTCGCGGCCGACGGCCAGCCCGGTGGGGCTGACCAGGTCATCGAAGATCGTGCGGACGCTGCCGTCGAGGCCCAGTTTCAGGACGCTGCCCGACGGGGGGCCAAAGAAGTCATTGCTGTACTGGAGCAGGTAGAGCGCCTCATCCGGACCGGCGGCGATGTCGATGAGGTTGCTGAAGCCCCCCGCGAACCTGGTCACCGGGTTGGTGAAGTCGTAGCGGAACACATCAGCGCTGCCGGGGGCGAAGGGAAAGCCGGAGAGCTGGGTGATGGACAGCGCCCCGTCGGGGCCGATGGTCATGCCGGTGGGCACGGCCTGGGCCGGGACTTCGGGGAAGGGGAAGGGGAACGGCAGATGGGAGGTGCTGACGAGTTCCTCCGGGAACACGTTCACCAGCGAGACCTGGTTGGCGGCGTCGGCCTTCACCAGGCTGTTGCCGCCGGAATCAGTGACGTAGGTGTCGTCCCCGCGCACCACCAGGGCGAAGGGATTGCTGTTGAGATCCTGGCCGTCGGGGTTCTGGGTCGCTTCGAAACCGGCGATGTCGGCCAGGGGCGTCAGGCTGCCGGCGGCCAGGTCGATGGCGACCGTCCTGCCGAAGAGGGGGCTGCCGGCGGCGGGAATCAGGGTGGGGTTGGCACCGAAGCCGAAGACCCCGAACAGCTGGCCGGAGCCGTTGAAGGCGAGGTCCTGGATGCCGGTGCCCTCGGGGAACAGGGGGGAGGACTGGACCGCCAGGGACGGGAGGTTGGCGAGGGCCCTGGAATAGACGTTGGTGGAGCGGTCGAACTGACCCACGGCCCCGGTGGTGCCGTAGCAGAGGGTGTTGCCGCTGCCGGCGAGGATGCAGGGGCCGCTGCCGCCCCGGCCCGCCTCGCTGAGCACCAGGTTGCCGTTGGGCGCGATCGTCAGCCCGCGCGGATTCTCCAGCCCCGTCACCAGGGTCCGGGCCCGGTACGGGGCGGCGTCGGCGGGGGCGCCCGCCGCCAGCAGGCCGGCCCAGGCCCCCAGGACCAGGCCCAGAAGCCCCTGGCCCTGCCGCAGCGGGGGTTGGCGGGAGGCGGTGGTCCGCGGCGATGGCAACATCGACAGGCTGGTCCGGAGGAGGCGTCAGGCGGCACTCTGCCGATCCTGCGGGCCCCGTCAAGACGCCGCCGACACCTGCCGTGGACGGCGAGGCTCCGGTCTAGGTTGCCTGTCCGAGAGGACCCGGGCGCGGATGCGGCTGATCGCCAGCTTCGAGGATCCCGGCTATCTGGCCCTGGCCGATGCGGCGATGGCCTTCTTCGACCGCCGCACCGACCTGCAGCGCCGCGGCGTCGCCTTCGGCTTCGGCGCCGAGGAGGGCGACGGCGATCCCGGTGCGGTGGGGACGGCGGCTCCCGGCAAGGTCTCCACCGACATCAGCCTGGTGTGGATCGACCGCTCCGATCCGGAGGCCCAGGGCCTGGCGGACGTGATCATGCGCGGCGTCTCCGTCGGCCTGAAGCGTTACCTGGCCGAACGCCCCCTGTTCCTCTCCTGCTGCCCGGAGCGCTCCCTGTTCGTCAACCCGATCTTCAACCTGCAGCGCTACGCGCCGGGGGAGGGGTTCCACAGCTGGCACTGCGACTGGAACACCAGCGACGAGGCCACCGAGCCGATCCGGCGTGTTCTGGCCTGGATCCTCTACCTCAACACCGTCCCCGACGGCGGCACCGAATTCCACTGGCAGGACCACCACGAGGAGGCCGTCAAGGGCAAGCTGGCGATCTTCCCCGCCGGCCTCTCCCACCTGCACCGGGGCCGCGTCAGCCAGACCCACACCAAGACCATCGCCACCGGCTGGATCAATGCCGGCAGCCTCGACGCCTACGTGGCGCGCCTCGCCGCCGGCTGAGGCCCCGGTCCGGTGGTCAGTCCAGGGGCGAGGGCACGATCAGCCCCTCCAGGCGCTGTTGCAGCTCCTCGGTGAGGGCCTGCACCGCCCGGCGCCGATCCCGGCGGTAGTCGGCCAGGCGCCCATCCACCCCGATCGGCCGGTCGATGCTGATCCGCACCTTCCGGCGCCCCAGCCGGGGGCGCTGGTTGGCGGTCTGGCCCTGGATCCGGCACTGGGTGTCCCAGAGCAGCAGCAGGGTGTCGGCGAAGCGCTCCTGGCTCGGCCGCTCCCGCACATAGCTGCCGCTCACGGCGACGAAGGACTCCACCACACGCATGTGCCACAGCTGGGCCCCGGTCTCCTCCGCCAGCCGGTCGGCCAGGGCCCGGGCCAGGGGGCTGGGGGGCTCGGCGTCGGGGGGCCGGGCGGGGTAGAGCCGATCCCAGCCGGCCTGCTCCAGGCGCCGGCAGCGGTCGGTGAGGCTGCCGCAGGGCTGCATCCCGAAGGACTGCTCCACCCGCCGCAGGGCCAGATCCATGAGTCGCTGCAGCCGGGGGCCGAAGCCGGGGGTGGACTCCGGGTCGGCGCTGTCTGCGGCGGTGGCCGCGGCGGGAGCGCACGCCTCGGGCAGGGCCAGGTGCACCTTGTCGCGGTAGAAGGCCTCCATCTGCTCGAGCATCCGCTCCCCGAGGCGCACCAGCCGCCCATGCAGTCGGGTGGGGTCAAGGTCGTGGCCGGGATCGGGGACCAGGCCGGCCCCCTCCTCCAGGCGGCAGAGCAGGGCCTCGATCGGCCCCCAGACCGGCTCGATGAAGCTGTACTGCAGACCGATCGGCAGCAGATCCATCCGTTCATGGCGTCCGGCCTCGGCCAGGTCGGCGGCCGTCCAGAAGGCGAGCTGGGCGGTGCCGGGCTCCAGGGGGCTGAGGCGTTCGTTGTGGCCGTTGGTGGCCCCCTCCGGCGCCAGGGCGAAGGGGTGGGGTCCCTCCAGCAGCAGCTTGCGGGCCGTGCGCAGGGCGGGCAGATCCAGCTTGCTGCGCTGGATCGAGGCGCCCCCCAGGTGGGTGAACAGCCACCCCATGGTCGGCCCGGCCCAGAGGGGGATGCCGCGGTCGAACAGGAACTGGCCGGTGGGGGCCGGATCGAAGCGCAGGCCCTGCCGCCGGCCGGCCCGGGCCAGCTCCACCCACAGCAGCCGGGCCATGCTCAGGGGATCGTCGAGGCTCGGGTGGCGGAAGGCGAGCAGCAACCGGCTCTCCCCGGCCTGGAAGGAGCGCATCGCCTCCACCAGCGTGGCCATGCCCTCCACCTCCACCGCCGCGATCCGGCAGCGCCACCGCAGCCAGAGCGGCAGCACCAGCCGGCCCAGCGCCAGCACCCGACCATCCAGGCGGGGGGGCAGGAACTCCAGCGGCGGGGCGGTGGCCATCGGCGGACGTTAGGCGGGCTGCCGGGGCCGGGCTGTGTCCACGGCCAGCTTCAGCGCAGCTCCAGGGGGGTGATCGGCCCGTCGCCCCGCCGTACCCCCAGCCGGATCGGCCGCGGTGGACCC
The DNA here is from genome assembly GCF_024345635.1 of Cyanobium sp. Lug-B. Lineage (NCBI taxonomy): Bacteria > Bacillati > Cyanobacteriota > Cyanophyceae > Synechococcales > Prochlorococcaceae > Cyanobium > Cyanobium sp. Lug-B. Next base: position 12,401 of record NZ_JAGQBM010000034.1, on the reverse strand, counting down.
TGGGCCGGCAGGGTCACCTCCACCCAGAGCTGCTCGCCGGCCGGGCGACGGGAGGGATCCGCCACCCCGGGCGGGATGAAGTAGGCGACCGACGGCCCCAGGCGCCAGCCTTCGCCCTGCGGTGTCGCCGGCAGGCTCTTGGAGCGGGGGGTGGCGGGTCCGGCCAGCTCGGCCCGCACCCGGTCGGCCTCGCTGCGCAGCACCAGCCGCTCCCCCGACCAGGGCCTGGCCTGGCCGGCCGGCACCTCGGGGGCCGGCACCAGCAGGGCCAGGTTCACGTAGCGCCCCCGGATCGGCAGGTGGGGATCCACCGGCTCGCTCAGGATCCAGCCCCGGGGCCGGGTGGCCCGATCCAGCAGCAGCTGGCCTGCCAGGCTCAGCAGCAGCCCGCCCTGCAGCAGGGCCAGCAGCAGGCCGCGCGCCGGCCCGGGGATCATGGGGTCCCCCGGCCAACGGCGCGGGCCACGAGCCGGCGGCGCAGCAGCTCCAGGCCCCAGCCGCCGCCGAGGAACAGCACCCCCAGGCCGATCAGGCTGGCGGAGCGGCCGAGGCTGTCCATCACCTGGGACACGTAGAAGGCCAGCACGTCGATGGCGATCAGGGCGGCGCCGAGGTTGACCCGCTCGGAGCGGCCCTCCATCACGCCCCAGGCCACCAGCAGCAGGCCGCCGACGGCCCACCACAGATAGGGGAACACCCCGGCGTCCTGGTGGGTGGACCAGGCCAGCGCCACCCCGGGGAGCAGCCAGCCGATCGCCACCGCCAGAGGCCAGGCGCGCCGGCCCCGCAGGCGCAGGCCCAGCAGCAGCGGTGCCCCCAGGGCGACCGCCCAGCCGACGGCCGCCAGGGGCAGGGGCAGGGGGGCGGAGGTGGGGCCCCCGTGGCTGAACAGCTGCCAGAGCAGGCCCGTCGGCAGCAGGCCCAGCCCGCCGAGCCAGAGCAGCACCCGCCGCGGCGCCGGGACGGCGCCCGCCCCCGCCGGCGCCGCCAGATAACAGAGGCTGAGCAGCAGCAGGCCCGCCGCCGGGGCCAGCACGACCGTCGGATCCCCGGATCCCCGCTGCAGTCCCTCGGTGGCGGCATCGACGGCCCGCTGCCATTCAGCGACCAGCCAGGCCGGCCCCAGCAGGGCCAGCAGCGCCAGCTGGGGCCACTGGCGCAGCAGGGCCCAGCCCAGGCCCGCGCCGATGGCCCAGAGCAGCAGCCCCAGGGGCCAGTGGGCCTCGAGGTGGAACAGCTGGCCCGCCAGGAACAGGCCCGCCCCCAGCGTCACCGTGCCCACGCCGTGCAGGCTCACCGCCAGGGGCGGGAAGCGGTTCTCGAGGGCGGCGCCGCCCCCGTGCAGACCCACCACCAGGGCCAGCAGCAGCCCGAAGCGCTGCCCGGGCCCGAGGGCCTGCCAGTGGGTGGAGACGAACAGCAGCAGTCCGGCGGCCACCAGCACGCCCCCGAGGGCGACGGCCACCAGCACCGGCACCCGCAGCCGGCGGCGACCCGGCTGGGCCCTCTCCCAGGCCAGGATCGCCTCGACTCCGGCCGGATCGATCAGGCCCGCCTGCCGCCAGCGTTCCAGCCGTGATTCCCAGCCGTCTGCCATGGGAGGAGGCTACGGGGACCGGGTGGCTCCAGAGCCGCGCTCCGCGTGAACGTTTTCCGCGCCGCGAAACGGGGGGGCCAGGGGGTGTCGATGATGCAGGGACCCTCTGATCCGTCCCGTGTCGGCCATCGGAGCGCCACGGTCCGATCCGGACAGCTCTGCTGACGGGTGGATCGGCGCCGCCGAGCGGGAACGGCGCCTGATCGAGGAGCGCCATCGGCTTCTGGCCGAGAACGCCAGGGATGTGATCTGGACCATGGCCGCCGATGGCACGATCACCTCGGTGAGCCAGGCCGTGGAGAGCCTCAGGGGCCTGACGCCGGAGGAGGCGATGGCCCAGCCGATCGAGCAGATCCACCCACCCGACTCCCTGGCGATCTCCCTGGGTTACTTCAGCCAGCTGGTCGAGGACCTGCGGGCCGGCCGGCCGCCCCAGTCCTTCCGCGGCGAGCTGGAGTACTACTGCCGCGACGGTTCCACCGTCTGGATGGATGTGATCGCCCTGCCGGTGCTGGATGAGCAGGGGGCCTTCCTGGAGCTGCTGGGGGTCAGCCGGGACATCACGGAGCGCAAGCGCACGGCGCTCGAACTGCAGCAGGCCCGGGCGGACGCCGAGGCGGCCAATCGGGCGTTGCTGGCCGCCAACCGGGCGCTGGAGCGGCTGGCCACCACCGATGGCCTCACCGGGCTCTGGAACCGGCGGGAGCTGGATGAGCGGGTGCGCCGCGAGATCGACCGCGCCGACCGCTACGGCGATGTCCTGTCGCTGGTGCTCTTCGACATCGATCACTTCAAGGATGTCAACGACCGGTTCGGCCATCTGGCCGGCGACCTGGTGCTGGTGGAGCTGGGGCGACGGGTGGCAGCCCTGCTGCGCAGCTGCGACGGCGTCGGCCGCTGGGGCGGCGAGGAGTTCCTGGTGCTGCTGCCCCGCTGCACGGCCGGGCAGGCCCATCAGATGGCCGAACGGCTGCGGCGGCGGGTGGAGGCGGAGCCCTTCGGGGTGGTGGGACGGGTGACGATCAGCTCCGGGGTGGTGCAGCGACGGCCCCTGGAGTCCGCCGAGGCCTGGTTCCATCGGCTGGACCAGGTGCTGTACCGGGCCAAGGAGCTGGGGCGCAACCGGGTGGAGCTGGAGCTGGAGCCGGGGGCTGAGCCACAGCGCTGAGCCACGACCGCTTTGAGACCATGGGCCCACTGCCCGCGCCCAGCCCGTGACCGAGTCCTCCCTGCCCAAGACCTACGACCCGGCCGCCACCGAGGTGCGCTGGCAGGCGGCCTGGGAGGAGGCCGGCGCCTTCCACCCCGATCCGGAGGCGCCGGGTGAACCGTTCTCGGTGGTGATCCCGCCGCCGAACGTGACCGGCAGTCTGCACATGGGCCACGGCTTCGAGACGGCCCTGATCGACACGATCGTGCGCTTCCAGCGCCTGCAGGGGAAGAACGTGCTCTGCCTGCCCGGCACCGACCACGCTTCGATCGCGGTGCAGACGCTGCTCGAGAAGCAGATCAAGGCCGAAGGCGGCAGCAAGGAGGATCTGGGCCGCGACGCCTTCCTGGAGCGGGCCTGGAGCTGGAAGGGGGAGAGCGGCGGCACGATCGTGGGCCAGCTGCGCCGGCTGGGTTACTCGGTGGACTGGCGCCGGGAGCGCTTCACCCTGGATCCGGGCCTGAGCGCAGCGGTGGCGGAGGCCTTCGTGCGGCTGCACGAGGAGGGGCTGATCTACCGCGGCGAGTACCTGGTGAACTGGTGCCCGGCCTCGGGATCGGCGGTGAGCGACCTGGAGGTGGAGATGAAGGAGCACGACGGCCACCTGTGGCATTTCCGCTATCCGCTCAACGGCGGCCCCGCCGCCGACGGCACCGACCACCTGGTGGTGGCCACCACCCGCCCCGAAACCCTGCTGGGGGACACCGGCGTGGCCGTGCACCCCAGCGACCCGCGCTACGCCGCCCTGGTGGGGCAGACGATCACCCTGCCCCTGGTGGGACGCCAGATCCCGATCGTGGCGGATGAGCACGTGGATCCGGCCTTCGGCACGGGCTGCGTCAAGGTGACCCCCGCCCACGACCCCAACGACTTCGCCATCGGCAGCCGCCACGGCCTGCCCTTGATCACGGTGATGGCCAAGGACGGCAGCATGAACGCGGCGGCGGGGCGCTTCGCCGGCCTGGACCGCTTCGAGGCCCGAGCGGCGGTGGTGGCGGCGATGGAGGCGGAGGGGTTCCTGGTGAAGGTGGAGCCCCACCGCCACAGCGTGCCGTTCTCGGATCGGGGCAAGGTGCCGGTGGAGCCCCTGCTCTCCACCCAGTGGTTCGTGAAGGCCGAGCCCCTGGCGGCCCGCTGCCGGGAGGCCCTCGAGGGCGGCGCGCCCCGCTTCGTGCCGGAGCGCTGGGAGAAGGTCTACCGCGACTGGCTCACCGACATCCGCGACTGGTGCATCAGCCGCCAGCTCTGGTGGGGCCACCGCATCCCCGCCTGGTTCGTGGTCAGCGAGACGGGCGGCGTGATCACCGAGGCCACGCCGTATGTGGTGGCCCGGGATGCCGCGGAGGCCGCCGCCAAAGCGGAGGCCCAGTTCGGCGCGGCGTCCCGGGCCGCCGGCCGGGAGCTGCAGCTGGAGCAGGATCCGGACGTGCTCGACACCTGGTTCTCCAGCGGCCTGTGGCCCTTCTCCACCCTGGGCTGGCCCGAGGGCGAGGCCGCCGATCTGGCCCGCTGGTACCCCACCAGCGTGCTGGTGACGGGCTTCGACATCATCTTCTTCTGGGTGGCCCGCATGACGATGCTGGCCGGCGCCATGCAGCCCCTCGGCGCCGGCAAGGCCTGGATGCCCTTCGCCGACGTGATGATCCACGGCCTGGTGCGGGACGAGAACAACCGCAAGATGAGCAAGAGCGCCGGCAACGGCATCGATCCGCTGCCGCTGATCGAGCGCTACGGCGCCGATGCCCTGCGCTTCGCCCTGGTGCGGGAGGTGGCCGGCGCCGGCCAGGACATCCGCCTCGACTACGACCGCAGCGACGGCAGCTCGGCGACGGTGGAGGCGGCGCGCAACTTCGCCAACAAGCTCTGGAACGCCACCCGCTTCGCCCTGATGAACCTGGGCGGTGAAACGCCCGCCAGCCTTGGGGCGCCGGACCCGGCGCAGCTGCAGCTCGCCGACCGCTGGATCCTGTCGCGGCTGGAGCGGGTCAAGCGGGAAACGGCCGAGCGCTACGCCAGCTACGGCCTGGGGGAAGCGGCCAAGGGGCTCTACGAGTTCGCCTGGAACGAGGTCTGCGACTGGACGATCGAGCTGCTCAAGCGGCGCCTCAACCCACGGCCCGCCGTGGAAGGGGAGCCCCTCGCTGCCGAGGTGCTTGCCGACCAGCGGGTGGCCCGGCAGGTGCTGGCCATGGTGCTGGCGGAGCTGCTGGTGCTGCTGCATCCGCTGATGCCCCACCTGAGCGAGGAGCTCTGGCATGGGCTCACCGGCGCCCCCGAGGGCACCTTCCTCGCCCTGCAACCCTGGCCGGCGGCCGAGGCGGCCGCCCTGGATGAAGGTCTGGAGGCTTCGTTCGCGGAGTTGATCGAGGCGATCCGGGTGGTGCGCAACCTGCGGGCCGTGGCGGGGCTCAAGCCCTCCCAGGGGGCGCCGGTGCTGTTCATCACCGGCCGCCAGGAGCTGGCGGCGGTGCTCAAGGAGGGAAGCGCCGACATCACCACCCTCACCAGGGCGGAGAGCGTCACCGTGCTGGACCCAGCGGCGGCCGCCGAGCGGCCGGCGGCCCGGGCCCTGGCCGCGGTGAGTGGCGAGCTGCAGGTGCTGCTGCCCCTGGAGGGCCTGGTCGACCTCGACGCCCTGCGGGCCCGCCTGGAGAAGGACATCGCCAAGGCCACCAAGGAGATCAGCGGCCTGGCCGGCCGCCTCGCCAACCCCAACTTCGCCGGCAAGGCGCCGCCGGAGGTGGTGGCCGAGTGCCGGGCCAACCTGGCCGAAGCGGAGGCCCAGGCGGCGCTGGCGCGGCAGCGGCTGGCGGATCTGGGCTGAGGGGGGCCGGTCAACGCCTGAGCACCCTTCAGTGGTGGAATTCGAGGAAGTTCTCGGAAATCTTGTGGGTTGCACCGGGGCATTGCAGAGCCGATACCTCCCCTGCCAGGGCCTCAAGAAACGCGACCCGCGGATAGGGATGGAGCAGGGCCTGCTGGTGCCACTGCTGCGCATCCGGAACATGGACGATGGCGATGCAGGTGCCACCGCCGAATTCCCACCAAAAGCGCACCTCCCCATCAGGGAGGGTGATGACGACATCGCCGGAGCGCCCCTGCGATGTAACGCGGACCTGTCCTCTGAGGCTGAACATCTGGCTTGGGTTGAGGTTAGGCCGGTGCGCTGATGCTGCTCTGTTCACGCCAGGGGCCTGTCAGGTCCGGCCAAAAACGGTGTGCGTGTGATCGCGCTACTCACGCTCCGCGATGGTGGTGAATAATCCAAGAAACGAGTCGGAGCAACTCTGTTCAATGCGAGTCGCGTCCGCCGATACGGAACCGTTGCACTCGCCAGACGAGATTTTGCCTGACTGGTATTTTGCCGTATACCGACTCATCAGACGATTCCCGACAAGACTGCCCGTTCCGGACGATTCAAATTGGACACCGTTCGGCAACCTGCCCCAACGGTTGAACGCGAAGCTGCTGTCGACCTGGGAGACCTTTGTGCCATTGTCCGGGTTATCACTATCGCGCCAGACGCCGGATATCTTTGGTATTGGAACGGTGGCCGGAGCTTCGATGGGCTTGATCCTTTTGGAGAGCTCCTCATTCACAACTTTAGGTTGGGGGGCGCGACTGAAGATCTTGTCCCAGTTTGAAAGGAGCGCAGCTCCCAGTGTGCCCGCCAAGCCGATGATCGCAACCGTGATCGCCACTCGATGACTCGGGTCCGCCATGGCTTGTCTCCGGGACGTGGGGATTGTAGTCGCCCAAGGCTTGACGATCAAGTTGACCATGCTTTGGCGAGTCAGGGTTGAACGAGGTGTTCGGCATCAATGGGCGAGGTAGCGATTTGGTATGTTGTTGAGAGGAGGAATATCTCTATCAGACGCACGCAGTAACTCCACCACGTTGGCGTAGCTATCGTGTTCAGTTCGCTGCATCTGCGGCAGCAGACCAAGTTGGGCATAGGAGACCGGAGTGACATCAAAGCACGTTGTTTCCCAGTCGAAGCCTTTGCCCCAAGTGATGCCGCGCAGTTGCACATCCGCTCTGGCACCCGCTTCCAGCAACAGCCTCATGACACGCGCCGACCGATTCGCGTTGGAGTTGACCGTGTGGAAGAGTGGGGTATGACCATTCAGACCGAAGATATCAGTGTCAGCCCGCACATCGACTTCGGCGCCAAGCTCAAGCAGCTTGGCCGCCGCATCAATGTGTCCGTACTCCGCTGCGACGTGGAGCAGCGACGCTCCGACTAACGGCGTGAACGCGCAAGGCAGTGTCACCTTATGGCTTAAGAGGTTCCTGTCTGCCCGCACCGCAGCCTCAATGGCCGACGGGTCGTTTAGGAGAACTGGTTCAAGGTCTGGGTCTTCCAGGACGGCTCCTCTATCCAGCAGCAAGCGAAGGCATGCCGAAAAGGCATCCGACCTGAAATACATCTCTACCAGGTGGTTGACGGGAGACTTCCCGTTGATCGGAGCCTGAATGTCGAATCCAGTGTCAAGGATGGCGCGGATGCGCTCAACCGAATGTGATTCGAAGGCGGCTAGCAGGTCATCGGCGGACTTCATGTGATGGCTAACGCTGCCCCTGGGTGGCAGGTCAAGAGTATCTGTTTCCTGAAGTGAACCCTTGGATGCCTGTTCACTCAAGGGGTTTGTTCGAAGGTGTCGCATCTCCACAGGAAGCGTTTCATGACCTTCGCCTCGTCGGCAACGCTCAAGTCACCTCCGCTTCGCTTCGCACGCTCGCGCTCAACTTCAGACCCAGGGCGGTGACCACTTTCAGGATGGTGTCAAAGCTAGGGCTGCGCTCTCCAGACAACGCCTTGTAGACGCTCTCCCTAGAAAGCCCTGAGTCTCTGGCCACCTGGGTCATCCCCTGGGCCGTGCAATGCCGCCCAGGACCTTGGCAATGAAGGCCGCATCACCATCCGCCTCCTCGATGCAGGCTTCCAGGTCAGCCGCCATCTCCTCCGGTGTTCGTAGATCCTCGGCAATGTCGTAGGTGGTGGTCGTCGTTTTCACCAGGTCCCCTCTGTCAGGTTGTCTGCCAATCGAAGGGCGTCATCAATGTCCTTGGCTTGTGAGCTCTTGTCTCCGCCAGCCAAAAGGATGATCAAGGCGGTTCCTCTCTGCTCGGACAACCTGAATGACTCTCATGCTGAGGCACTCAAAGGAGTTGGATAGAAGCCCTTGGTTGGGACTGTGTAGCGCTCCAGATCAGTGGCTGGGCAGTGATTTTCCAAATGATCAATGTGACCACATGATTCCGGCCACTGCATTTAGTTTTCAGGCTGCAATATCAGAGGCTTCACTTAGTTTTTTGAGACGTACTAGAGCTTTCGGCCAAGCTTCGCAGATGTAGGCCTCCCATTCGGTGGATACGTCTTGATCGACCACCATCCTCGTACCTGCTGGTATGGCAAGGAAGGTGTAGTTCTCATACGCGGGTGCCCAAGCCTTGACTGTTTCACTTGTTGTGTCCACGATGCCATTGGCAATGAATCCGAGGTGACGGATGGAGATAAACTCGTTCTGTCTGTTTTCCGCGATCTCGGCGACCATGCCATCACCACTCGGAGATAGAAACTGAATCTTCGATCCCTGCTCCCATGAGCCGTTGAAGTGCGAGCCTTCAGCAAACGCAGCTGTCCAGATCTTGTAGCTCTCGAGTGAAGTAACATGTCGCCAGACTACAGAAACTGGCGCATTGATGTCCTTGTTGAACTGGAGGCGCTTAGCGGATGACATCGAAGTTCTCCGACAGTGTGTTTGTGAGCGACCTGACGCTGCCGCTGAGTGGCAGGCCAGGAGACCATGGCGCTCTGACAACTCTATGGCGGCCTGATCACTCCAGCGGCTTGTTGGCTGGCCTGCCTGCTTCAGTTCTCTCGGAGCACATGGCTTATTGATAAAAGGTAGCAGCACTACTTGAACCAGCCATCTCAGTGCCCCCGAGCATCTTGCACATCGTTGTCATGCACCACGGCGGGGACATCTAGCTCGACTTGATCGCCCGCACCTCGGCAGCGCGTTCATCTGTGGGAATCACAGGTAACTCGCCCTTGACCGTGACCGGAAGACGACGTAGGTGGTCCATGATCGCTTGCCATTCCTTGATCTCATGAGCCGCATTGATGCCCACCCCCTTTTCAATACTCTCCACATCAGTCGTGCCTGGTGGCGGCAGCAAATAGCCCGGATTTTCGCGGGGTAGCTTCAGTGCATCAACTCTGGAGGTGAGAGGAGTGCCATCCATCTTCTTGGGCACAAGGGCCAGCTTGCCCTTCGTATACCTGGGAATGGCTACGATAATCGGAGCGAGCATCAGCGGGCAGCTCAAGCTGAAGAGGCGCTCATCCTTGCCACTGATGTCGATAGCCTTGTAGCCGCTGTCGATGTCACCCAGTTCGATGGCCGTCACCACGTCGAACTTCGGACGAGTGGGGTCGTAGCGGAAGCGCATGCCGGAGGCGCGCGGGAAATACTCTCCCGGATGGGCTGCGCTGTCGACGAGCAGGAACTCAAGCAGGTTCTTGAGATCCATACCGGTGAAATAGCCGGTCACCAGTGTGCTGCCGGGGGTCGGATCCACGGCGCCCGATCCGAGCGGTGCCACAGCGAACACGTCGTAGACCGTCACGACACCGGTTTTGCCGCGCAGGAGCCCCGCGCGCATCATGCCGTTGGCGGTGAAGCCGATGTCCGCCTTGGTTGCCGCACGGAACGAGTCGGTGACCAGGTTCGCCAGCAGGGTGCCGGCAGCGATGTCGCTGAAGGTATTGGGCAGATCCCGGGGGGTGATGGCCAGGGGCTGTTCGATGCTGTAGCCCCGCGATGCGAAGGCGGTGGCACTGACCGACTTCTTCAGTTCATCGATCTCCTTGCCGATGCTCCGATCACCGAGGATGCTGTCATCGATCGGCAGCAGTCGGTACGAAGTGACGGACAGCTTGCTGCCGTCCAGCGCGATCACAAGTTCGCCGAGATTGTTGCTCTCCTTTCCGGTCTGTACCACCGGCGTGCGGCCATTCACGATGATGGCTTCGTTCAGTTCCGTGTGGCTGTGGCCGCTGATCACAATATCAACTCCCGGCACATCCTTGGCCAGTTGCACGTCTTCTCCGGTGTCGTAGCGGCCATCAGGGCCCTTCTCAACGCCTCCGTGGCTCAGAGCGATGACAACATCAACTTTTTCACTCTCGCGCAGGATCTTCACCACCTCACTCGCCGCACTGATGGGATCGGCAAAGCTCGTGGCGCCGCCACTGGTGTAGATCATGGCCTCCTTGCCAAGGACGCCAAAGACACCGAATCGCAGCCCGCCCCGCTCGATGACCGTGTAGCGGCGGATCACGCCCTTGCGGGTCAGCGCCTGAAGATCGGCCAAGCTGGGATCGCTTCCCAAAAAGCTGGTATTCGCAGAGAGTATGGCTGGGATGGGGCCCACCTTGACAGCTGCGCCGATGGAACTGCCCAGGCCCGCTGGACCGAGATCGAACTCATGATTGCCAAAGGTGGTGGCGTCATAACCCATCTTTCCCATGAGGTGCAGTTCACCGCCGGTTTCACGTGTGGCGGCGCTGAATGCGGAGCCCATGCTGTAGTCGCCTGCATCCAGCACCAACACCGGCCCCTGGCTCTTGCGCGCAGCGATGCGCTGAGCGATGAGACTCGCTAGCCGCGCATAACCACCACGGGTGGTGTCGTCGTTCAGCGTGAACGGGCTGTAATCAGAAGACGGGCCCATGCCGATGAAGCTCGCGTGCATGTCATTGGTATGCAGGATCGTAAACGTCATGGATCCAGCTGTCGCGGCACGTAAGAATTCTGGCAAGAGGACGGTGATGCCTCCCATTGCCGAGGCTGCCAAGAACTTGCCGCGGGAGAACTTTCCAAGAGCTCCCTTGGTTGTCGTGTGGTCGTCGAGGCTTGTTGTTGCTGGTTGGTGATGATCAGGCTTCACTGTTGATTCATCAAAAACTGGTCTTTAAAGGTGCAGTCCGTGGTCTGGCCAACGCTGAATAGATGGTTTCCGCGAACCACGTCTTTTGATGACCTCGCTTCCGTGAACCACTTATTCATTGTGATGCACGAGTCCCTTCCCCCTGCTAAGCCACCGCCGTCAGCCGGTGCAGCGCGCTGTAATCCAGCTCATCCAGGCCGGCGGCCGTCGCCCGCTCCAGCAGTGTCGCCAGCCCATCGAGGCCCTCCGTCTCCAGCCCCAGGCCCCGGGCGGTCTGCAGGAACAACAGCAGGTCCTTGCGCAGGTGGGCGGTGGGGAAGTTGGCGTTGGTGTAGTCATCGGCGAGTTCCTTGGCCAGCTTCTTGTCGAAGGTGGGGGCGTACAGGGCGCTGGCGCGCAGGATCGCCATGAAGGCCTCCACGTCCACGCCGGCCCGCTGCACCAGGTGCAGGCTCAGGCTGAAACTGTGGGTGAGGCTGGCGATCAGCTGGTTGAGGGCCAGCTTGGCGGTCAGCGCCGCCCCCACCGGGCCCAGCAGGCGGGGTTCACCGCCCAGCGCCGCCAGCACCGGCCGGGCTCGCTCCAGGGCCGCCGCCTCGCCGCCCACCATCAGCTGCAGGGTGCCGGCCAGGGCCTCCGGCCGGCTGCCCAGCACCGGCATCTCCAGCAGCTCCGCGCCCCGCTCCGCCAGCGCGGCGGCGAGTTCCCGACTCTCCTCAGGCGCGATCGTGGCCACCTGCAGCACCAGCCGGCCCGCCAGCGCCGTGCCGGCCTGCTCCAGCAGCACGGCCCGCGTGGTGGGGGCATCGCTCAGCACCGTGATCACCAGCGCAGCGGCGGCGACGGCCCCGGCCGGCGTGGCGGCCACCGTCGCCCCCAGGGCCTGCAGCGGCCCGCAGCGCTCCGCGTGGCGGTTCCACACCGTGAGCCGGTACCCGCTGCCCAGCAGCCGTTCGCCGATGGCCGCCCCCAGCAGGCCGGTTCCCAGCAGGCAGATCTCCATCGACGCGGCCCTGCGGCGGCCGACAACCTACCCGGACCCCTCCTCGGTCTCCGCCAGCGGCTGCCAGATCAGCGGCCCGAAGCGGGCCACCACGGCCCGCAGGCCGTCGAGTTCGCGGCCGCTGCGGCCGCTGAAGCCCAGCACCACGCAGTCTTCCGGCACCGTCCAGTCGATCGGGCGGTCGCCGGCATCGCCCCCACCGCCGATGCGCTGGCCATCGCTGCTGGTGAGGAACAGCCGATCCACCCGGGTGCCGCTGAGGCCCTCGATGCGCCGGATCGTCACGCCCTCCGCCAGCTGCAGAGGGCCCCTGTCGCCACCGCCACCGCCGCCATGGAGCTCCGGCTCGCGGGGGTCGCCCTCGCCGGCGTAGCGCAGCCGGATCTGGTCCACCCGGGAGCCGGTGCGCAGCCCCACCTCCACCAGCCGCTGGCGCCGGCGGATCGCATCGGCCCGCCCGGGGAAGGCGAAGGGGGCGCCGCCGTTGCCCCCCATGGGCACCTCCTCGGCCAGGGTTACGTTCAGCTCCGGGCTGCCCGCGTCCAGGGACGGCAGCGCCGGCACCTCCAGGGGGCTGGCGGCGGCGGCCCGGTAGGCGGCCCGGCAGGCGTCGAGGGCGCGGCGATCGGCGG